>JBDRQZ010000628.1:0-4022 GCA_043826025.1 bacterium
TCACCCAGTTTGACCCGCAGTTCGACTCTGGGATCGAGGAAAATATCGACCCGCGAGCCAAAACGGATCAAGCCGAAACGCTCCCCCGCACTGACCTCTTCGTTGCCTTCGAGATTGCAGACAACACGCCGCGCCAGGATCCCGGCTACCTGGGCGAACCTGAGCCGACCATACACCGATTCAATCGTGATCTCGGTTCGTTCATTCTCGGTGACCGCCAGCCGCTCAAATGCTTTATGGAACTTGCCGGGGGTGTATTTGACTGCGACCACCTTGCCGGCAATCGGAATGCGGTTGACATGCACGTCGAAAACCGAGAGAAAGATCGAAACCAGCCTGACTTTCTCGCCCAATTCCGACTCGGCATCCTCAATGAGGATGATCTTGCCATCACCCGGCGAGAGCACCAGCGATTTCCCCGCCGGGATCCTGCGTTCCGGATCGCGGAAGAAGCAGGTAACGAACACCGTGAACAGACCTATCAGGATTAGCGGAATCAGCCACCACACCGAACCGAACAAGTAGAGCAGTGCAAAGATGATTGTCAGCGCCCAAGTTGGAAGTATGAATCTCCGGCCATCTGAGGCAATCATAGTCCACACTTTCTGTAGGTCTTATCGATATTGCGCAGATAGTACTTCAGATCGAAGCAAGCTGCAATCTCGGCGTCGGAGAGCCAGCGTTTGACCTCGCCATCCGCCTGAATCAGCTCCTGGAACTTACCCTGACCCGACCAGGCCGCCATCGCACTGCGCTGCACCAGCCGGTAAGCCTCCTCGCGCGAGCCGCAGGCCTCGGACAGCTTTAAGAGCAGCCGCCCGGAGTAAACCAGCCCGCCGGTCAGATTGAGATTACGCTCCAGGTTCTTCGGATAGACCTGCATATTGGTCATCACCTGATTGAACTTGGTCAGCATATGCACGATGACAATCGTCGAATCAGGCAGAATCACTCGTTCCACCGAGGAGTGCGAGATGTCACGCTCATGCCACAAGGCAACATTCTCCAACGCCGCGCTGAGATTGCCGCGCAGCAGCCGCGCGAGACCGGTGATGTTCTCGCAGGTGATGGGATTGCGCTTGTGCGGCATGGCCGAGGAGCCCTTCTGGCCTTTGCTGAATCCCTCCTCCAGTTCGCCGACCTCGGTGCGCTGCAAATGCCTGATCTCAGTCGCGAACTTCTCCAGTGAAGCCCCCAGCAAGGCAATCGCCGAGATGAATGCGGCGTGCCGGTCGCGCTGGATCACCTGCGTGGAAATCGGTGCCGGTCTGATTTTCAGGCGACGACAAACCGCCGCTTCGATTTTCGGATCGAGATTGGCGTAGTTGCCAACCGCTCCGGAGATCTTGCCGACCGCGACCTCGTCCACAGCCTCCTGCAGACGCTTCTGCTGCCGCAGCAACTCCTGATGCCAGAGCAGAAATTTCATCCCCAGCGTCGTCGGCTCAGCGTGGATGCCATGCGTGCGACCGATGGTCGGAGTGTGTTTGTATTTGAGCGCCTTGCCCCGCACCAAACGGATCGTCTTGGCCAACTCAGCGAGAATGATCTTACCGGCGGCTTTCAGGTTAACTCCCAGAGCGGTGTCGAGCAGATCGGAACTCGTCATGCCGAAATGGAGATACTGCGCAGCGTCGCCGACATTTTCCGAAACCGAGGTCAGAAACGCCACCACATCATGTTTGACCTTAGCTTCAATCTGATCGATCCGCTTGATATCGAATTTCGCCTTTTGCCGCAGTGCCTTGGCAGCCTGTTTCGGGATCATTCCCAGGCCGGCCTGCACTTCCGCAACCGTGAGTTCAACTTCCAACCAGGTGGCAAACTTGTGCTTATCGGTCCACAGCGCGCCAATATCGGCTCTGGTGTAGCGCGGAATCATCTGCTCTTGACCTTCTCCCAGTCGGCGAGAAACTTCTCCAGCCCGATATCGGTCAGCGGATGCTTGACCAGTTTCTCGATCACGCCATAGGGCATCGTCACTACGTCGGCGCCGAGCAGTGCCGACTCCACCACATGTATCGGGTGCCGCACCGACGCAACTAGCACTTCGGTATCGAAGCTATAGTTGTTATAGATATTAACGATCTGCTCGATCAGATCCATCCCGGTCTGGGAGATATCGTCGAGCCGCCCAATAAAGGGTGACACAAACTGCGCACCCGCCTTGGCAGCCAGCACCGCCTGCATCGGGGAGAAAACCAGGGTCATGTTGACACCAATACCCATGCCCTTGAGCGTTTTGGTAGCCTTTAGCCCTTCGAGAATGCAGGGCACTTTGATCACCACATTGTCGGCGATCTTAACCAGGTTTTCAGCTTCACGGATAATGCCATCATGGTCGGTGGAAACCGCCTCCGCCGAAACCGGGCCGGGCACGATATCGCAGATCTGCTTGATGATCTCCTCAAACTTACCCTGTTCCTTGGCAATCAATGACGGATTGGTGGTGACACCATCGAGAACGCCGATCGCGGCAGCTTTCTTGATCTCTTCAATGTTCGCGGTATCGATGAAGAACTTCATCTATTCCTCCAGTTAGCGATAGTAGACTCTCATCAAATATAGTCCTTCCGGCGGCGCCGGGTAGAGCGCCCGGTTGTCTTCCGGACTCCGTATGATATCCCTAAAATGTCCAGCAGTCAACTTTCCACTGGCAACTTCGAGCTGCGCCCCGACCAAAAACCTGACCATATGGTGCAGGAAACGGTCGCCTTGAATGTCAAAAGTCAGCTTCCGGCCGATTTTCCGCCATTCTGCACGCTCGATGCGGCAGCGGTTGTCGCCTTTGCGGGAGCGCCGCACGCAGAAACCGGAAAAATCGTGCTCCCCCGCGATCAGTTCCGCCAGCGGTGGCAGAGTGTCGAAATCGACCTGCCAGTCGCATTGCCACCAGCGGTCGTTATAGAAAGGTGAGCGTCCGAAACAGATCTGATAGCGGTAATGCTTGCCGACTGCGTCCCGGCGGGCGTGAAATGACTCGGAGACTGCCCGCGAACGCGAGATCAGGATATCTCGTGGCAATTGGCTTTGCAGCGCCGGCTTGAAACGATCCGCCGGGATTGTTGACTGCGTCTGAAAATTCGCGACAAAGTGCCGGGCATGAACACCGGCATCGGTGCGACTGCAGCCGGTCAGTTTCGCGGCTTCGCCGGTCACTTTGCCGATAGCTCGTTCGACGATCTCCTGGATAGCCAGCCCGTTTTTCTGTCTCTGCCAGCCGGCATAACTGGTGCCGACAAATGCCAGATCCAGACGGATATTTCTCATCTGGTTAGGATAGCGATTGCCACCAGCAAAAGCAAGAGTGCCGGAAGCAACAGCCAGTCGGCGACGCGCAGATGCCAGACTCCGAAGAAAGTACGATTCGGAGCCGCGCCCCAGCCACGGACCAGCAGGCAGTCGGCGAGCGTGTTCGCTTTGCGGAGCGCGGCGGTTACTACCGGCACAACCAGCGGCAGCGACAGCTTGGTGCGGCGCAACAAACCCCCGGAGAACTGCGCTCCGCGAATCTGCTGGGCGGTGCGAACTTGCTCATAATGTTGCGCCAGTTCCGGCAGAAAGCGGATCGCCAGATAGAGCGCGGCACCGACACCGGCCACTGGTATTCGCAGCTTCGCCAGTCCCCGCCAGCAGGCTTGCGATATTTCATCCGGGCTGATTGCTACCGTCAACAGCACCGCCAGCAGCACGAAAAGTCCGATCCGCCAGGAGAACATCGCTGCCCGCATCAGGCCGGCGTCGCTAACCCAGAACGGACCGTAACGGAGCAGCTCTTTCCCCCCGCCAGGCGGAAAGAGCAAATGCAGGGCGCTCGTTATTGCGACCATGATTAACAGGGGGAAAACCAGAGATTTCAGACGCGTGCGCACTTCGCTCAGCAAAAACAGCCCCGGCAGGAGCAGCGCCGAAAGCAGCAGATAGACTCCAAACCGCAGCGTGACCATCATGGTGATCGCCAGCGCGAGGAAAATCACTATTCTGACACGTGGATCAAGACGGGCGGCGATTCGCGAACTTGT
>JBDRQZ010000629.1:0-3325 GCA_043826025.1 bacterium
AGCTCGCGACCTCTACACCGAGGCGGCGGCCAAATCGAAAGCGGCCGACGTGAAGGAGACATTTGAGTTTCTCGCCAAGTTTGAGGCGGGACATGTGAAGTTTGTCAACGAGTTGATCGCCGCTGAAACCGCTGCTTAGCAGTCGACTGCGACTTGGCCGAAGGAGGGTTCGCTATTAAGACCTTCAAGATGTATCTCGGTGGCGAGTGGGTCGAGTCGGAGCATAAGCTTGAAGTTCGCTCCCCCTACGATGGCAAACTGGTTGGCCGCACCGCCGCCGCAACCAAGTCAGACTACACCCGAGCGATAGCCGCAGCGCACAGAGCATTTCAGCAAACTCGTAAGCTGCACTCCTATCAGCGTGAAGCGATCCTGGCGCAGATCGCTGAGGGGCTCGAAAAGAACGCCGAAAAACTGGCGCGCTCGATCTCGCTGGAAATGGGTAAAGTGATCCGCGACGCGCGCGGTGAAGTTGCGCGCGCGGTCAGCACTTTTAGGGTAGCGGCCGAGGAGGCCAAACGGCTGCCGGGAGAGATCATCGATCTCGATTGGCTGCCGGGCCATGAGGAGCGCACCGGATTGATCCGGCGTTTTCCGATCGGTGTGATTGCCGGAATCTCGCCCTTCAATTTTCCGCTCAATCTGGTGGCGCACAAAGTCGCGCCGGCGATTGCCTCAGGCAACACGATTGTGCTGAAACCGGCCTCCAAGACGCCGCTGGTGGCCCTGATGCTGGCGGAGATTGTCGATAAGACCGACCTGCCCAAAGGCGCGTTCAGTGTCCTGCCCGGTTCCGCTAAAGAAGCGGCTGCCCTGCTGGAAGATGAACGAGTCAAGTTGATCACTTTCACCGGTTCCTCGCTGGTCGGCTGGCAGATCAGGCGGAATTGCGGCAAGAAAAAAGTCGTGCTCGAATTGGGCGGTAATGCCGGGGTGATTGTCGCAGATGATGCCGATCTTGACCTGGCGGTCCAGCGGCTGATCTATGGCGGGTTTAGTGTCAATGGTCAGTCCTGCATCTCGGTGCAGCGGATCATGGTGCATGAGAAAGTCTACAACCGTTTCCTGCGCAAGTTTGCGGCACTGGTGCGCAGTCTCAAAGTCGGCAATCCGCTGAGTGAGAAGTCCGATGTCAGCGCGATGGTCGACAAGGAATCGACCCAGCAGGTCAAAGGCTGGATTGAGGAAGCGGTTGCCGCTGGCGCGAGAGTGCTGGTCGGCGGTCAAGTCCGGCGCGGCGTGCTCTTGCCCACGGTGCTGACCAATGTCAAACCGCAGATGAATGTCTGCCTCAAAGAAGTCTTTGCGCCACTGGTCGACATCTTCAAGTATCGTGACTTCAAAAAGGCGGTGCGCGAAGTCAACAACTCAAGCTATGGACTGCAGGCAGGGGTGTTCACGAACCGGCTCGACGACATCATGTATGCCTTTGAGGAAATCGAGACCGGCGGGGTGGTGGTCAATGACGTGCCAACCTACCGCGCCGACCATATGCCGTATGGTGGGGTCAAAGCCTCCGGCATGCAGCGCGAAGGCATCCGCTACGCGATTGAGGATATGACCGAGATCAAGATTCTGGTGTTAAATCTCAAGAAATAGCCGAGTGCCGATATTTCTTGTCGCTCTGGCGCAGCCTGCCCCCGAGTCCCGTCGGGGGGCCAGAGCCTACGAAGCCTCCAGCAGCACGCTGGTGATTTTCTATCAGTCCCGCTGAAAGCACGGAACAGGCAGCATGATGTCAAGCGGCAGGCCGCTTGACCTACAAACTGCGCCCCACCCAGAGCGAAGCGTCGGGTGGGACGTTCGATCTCACTCCACCGGGGTGACGATGTAGATATAGCGCAGCGGTTCCCTACCAGTGCTGAAGACATTGTGTGTCGTGTGGGGTGGATTGTACGCCACCTGATTGGCGCTGATCGGACGTCGTTGCGCGATGCCGCCGGTCTCAACTTCTCCCTCGCCCGACAGTACCACCAGCAACTCCTCATAGTTTTCGGTGCTGTGCTCGCCGACATTTTCGCCCGGCTTGAGGCAAACATAGCCGGAGTGCAGTTTAGCGCTCTTGCCCGGCTTGAGCAGCGACAGGTATGGGGTGTCGTCATTCGGTAGCGCCTGGACAAAAGGAACCGGCTGCGATTCTGCGGCCGGGTCTTGCTGAGCACTCATCTTACTTGATCTCGAGCAGTTTAATCGTGAACACCAGATCTCGCCCCGCAAGCGGATGGTTGGCATCAATCATCACCGAGGTTTCCGAAACACTGAGCACAATCGCGGGCAGCGACTGCCCGTCGGAGCGGTGCAGCTCCAGGCTCTGGCCCTCCTCGACTTTCTGTTCAGGCGGGATCGACTTGGGGTCAAGCTCGGCAACCAGCTTCTCGGAGTACTGCCCAAACGCCTTCTCGGCAGGCACTTCGACAGTTTTGCTCTCGCCGACACTCATGCCGAAAACAGCTTCCTCCAGCCCCGGAATCACCTCACTCTTACCGAGTGTGAACTCCAACGGCCCATCGGCGGGGCGCTGAAAAATGTTGCCCTCAGCGGTCTTGCCCTCAAATTCTATCTTCACCTTGTCGCCTGATTTTGCAGTAGCCATAACCGATAAGCCTTTCTAAGCGCACCTCCGACGATCAGGCGGTGGCGTACTTTCTTGCCTCAACTCGCAGGCGCAATTCGCTGCGCCCTGTTTTCAGGTTTGCCGACCAACATTCATTTTAAAAAATACAAGATCATCCACGTTTTTGCTAGTCAGAGTTGCAGCGCCGGAGTTTCTCCTACCAATCGGCGAATCAGCAGCTACTGCTGCTCGTTTAAACTCCAATCATCTTCAAGATAGCTGATTCGATAATCTGCGGCGAAGAGGCGCTGCTGTTCCTCCGGCGAGTGGTGTTTGATCACAAAGACCACCGCCGCGTTCTCCTCTTTGCAGAGATTGGAGAAAAGCCCGTTGTCGTAGTAGCCGGGAATGAACTCTTCACCGAATCGCTTGAAGAGCGGCGAAAGCTCAGCCGTGCCGACGACCGGATCGAGGCGGTTGTAGCGCTCATTGGTGGCGAAATAGCGCGAGACCAATTCCAGTTGATCGCTAAGGTTCGTCGGGTAATAGGGCTGCGAAACCAGGGGCGGGTCACCGAGTGTGCCATGATTTATCGCCAGATGGAAACGAGGGTCATTGGATTTCCTGGCAAGAATCTCATGCTCGATATCGTTGAGTGTGACCTGCTCACCAGCCACTGTCCACTGCCGCTTATCCCAGGCACCGGCGATATCGCGGAGCGAGGCCACCGGGTAGGCGTCGATCACCGAGCGCAAGGTCAGCATGTTGTAA
>JBDRQZ010000630.1:0-3914 GCA_043826025.1 bacterium
GGCTTGACATTTGCGCTGCTAGCAATCCACTGCCTCATCATGTCTATCACGGATTTCGCCAGGCATATCATTCCTGACTGGCTCACACTCGCAGTGGGTGTTCTCGGCGCTCTGGCTGCCGCTGTTTTACCGGAAGGGTCAATCCTAAGTGCTTTATTGGGCGGGTCATTTGGATTCCTGCTGTTTCTCGGTATCAGCGTAGTTGGTCAATCGATTTTCAAGAAGGAAGCCATGGGCGGCGGCGATATCAAGATGGCGGCATTGATCGGCATTCTAACGGGCTGGGAAGGCGTTGTATTCGCGCTGTTCGGTGGAGCAATCCTGGCACTGGCTTTTGTAGGGGTACGTATCATTCACGGTCGGAATCAGCAGATGGCGCACATCCCCTTCGGGCCCTTCCTCGGAGCGGCTAGTATTCTGTACTTGGTACTACAAGAAGAGATAGTGCAGCATCTTTGGGTCTTGCCGTAGGATTCAAGACCCCTCGCGCCATAGTCAGCCCCTCCAAGCAGAACCGCGGACCACCCGGAGAGCCCAACCTGCAACACATCCGATTATTGTGTTACTTGAGCTACGCTTGTCTTTTTCTTGAGCGCCCAGAGCATGGCGACAATTACAACCAGGACAGTGGTTGTTGAGAAAATAGTCATCAACATGAATGGTAGCAGTGCTCCAAGAAAAACGGCTTGCTCGCCCAGAACGTCGATACCAGAAAGAACGTTTTGTATCCATCCAAATACCGGAGCCGAAAAAGTCAAAACACAGGAGGTCGCAAAAACAATTGACTGGAGTGTAATCGCGATCAGAATCGGTCGATCCAAATGAACCAGTGATTCTCTGCCGAGGCATCCGCATCGCAGGATCAGGAGGATAAGCAACACCTCCATAAGAGGTAGAGGCGTGAACCAGACGTGAACATCAAAGATCGCCAAAGCATCCATCAGCCATGCCAATGCCACGAGAGTCAGTGCTGCCTTGACCAACGGTCCGCGTTCAATAGCTTGCCATCTCCTGAGTCCCGTGAAGATCAGGATTCGACCTATGAGCAACATCGCGAATGAACTTGGTCCTATTCGGAAGCCGAAATTGAAGACATAAAACAGTGCCCCAAAAGCAATCAACCGCAGAGCTCTTCGAACCGGACCTGCAGGCTCCGACTTTGCATCTGCCACCATGGCTTTTTTGTAGTCCGCCAGCTGGCTCATTTGAACAGCAGGCGGACCCAAGTCTTCTGGGACAACGTTATCAGAACCGCAATGGGGACACTTGACCTTCTCCCCCGGAGCCCAGGAAGACACATCAAGGATTGCTTCGCAGTTGCCGCAGTTGATATTGATCCGTTCGCTACTCACAAACCACCGGCCTTATGGTAACAGAATGGACACAGTCGATTCACGAAGTTCTGTTTCCTTTTTCAGTTCGCTATCCAGTGGATAACATAACAGATGCCATTGAGCGTCTCCATAATCACAATCACCTTGAGAATAATCAAGAGCCTCCGCAGTTCCTTGACAAAGTATGGCCAGAGGGGATTCAGCGGTGACAAGAAACCGTAGGGTACTAAGAGGCAAAAGGTAACCAGAATGACCACGACTGCTGCTATCTTCACTGCACCGGATCCCCAAGTCACATCCAGCGGGAAGGCCAATCCCAGCAGCGGCCTTGCGCCCAGATAGAAGCCTAGAGCAGCTGCAGCCTGTAGGGTCGTAATCGCTTTGGCGCGCTCAGCTAGCGCTCCTTTGTACAAAAGCGACACATCAATTGCTATCCTCGTCAACTTCCTGAACACGGCTTTCTCCTTAGGATCAAGTGCCTCAGTGCGTGATTACACTGCGTGTAGCCCCGGATAATCCGACACTATCTGCCGAACGGATACCACCTAAGGTAAATACCAGTCGAGAAACCTGCTCCTGCACCGACCATTTTGCCACCACCACAGCCTTTGCCCACGAACGAGTAGCGACCGTAGCCGCCAACACCCATTTGGGCGTTCACAAAATACCCTAAATCCCAGCTGCCCGGTGTCGACAAGTTTCCGCTCTCTGGTCCGGAGGCCGACCCCCAGAAACCAATATACACCCCCCCACCTACATCCGGCTGAACAAAGAAGGAACCGTTATCGAAACCAACCTCAATTCCTCCACCACCCAGCCAGTACCAGGCAGCTCCGACTGAACCCTCAGGGAGAAAGGCGGACGCTGCCTGAGCGGCGAGTGCATGATCTACCTCTTCTGGAAAAAAGCCTGTGTTTGTCATGTCGTCTAGCCCGGCGATCATCTCAGGTGCTGGGGAATACTGAAAAATGTCAAAGAGGCTTAGTGAGATTCCAGCCGCAACGGAAGTCTGGCCACCATGGGATACGGTCATTTTGTTGATTACTAGATCGAACTTCATATTGGTCGAGATTCCACCATCTGAATCCCAGGCAGTGTGAGTTGTAAGTACAAGATTGTCCTTGTACCAACCTGAATACTCGCCTGTCATGAAATCGCCATTCTGCATATCCCAGATTGCCCCGTTGATGGTAGCCGCGTCCTGCCGCGTATAGTCCGATGATAGGAATCCCATATCGGCTGCTCCGGCCCGGTTGGTAATACCCTGATAGTTGCCTGTGTTGCTGCTAAATACCTGGCAGACATCGGAGCTCATTGATTTGTATTTGATCGCTTCTTCGCGTGCAATATTCTCTGCCTGGAGGTCAGTACTCGCACTGCCGCCATCCCCGCCAAGGCTCGGGAAGTCGAACCCTGTGTAGCCGGTGAAATCACCTGGGGCTAAATGACTCATGCCGGTCGGGTCAAACAGCATGATCGGATTACCGGCAGCGTATGAGTAGGCCGAGGCCTCAGCCAAAGCCGGGTCAGGAGCCAGGAAACGCCCGACCGTAGGCTCGTAATACCTGGGTCCGAAGTCAAGCCAGCCGGTCTTGTCTTCTTCCTTGCCGATGAACTTGTGAATCGCGCTGCTGCCGTTGCTAGTGTAGACGGCACCGTAGGGATAGTACTCAATCATCCGGCCTCGAGGTACGCCATCGCTCCTGACATATGCGCGGATACTCCCTTGACCATCGGTGTGATAAATATCGTACTCGACTCCCTCCTGTTCCAGCACATTATATCTGGCGAGCTGCGTACCCAGTCCATAGACATTGAAGGCGTCCATGATGCCAGCTGAACAAATCTCTGCCACCACCAGTCCACCTGTCCAGATATACCAGCGCGAGCTTCTGACAATGATCGGACGGTATGTCCGACCGCGCTCCGGCATCAGCGGTCCACCGGGCATCTGATAGATATGGGTCTGCTTGACTTTCTGACCGCTGGCATCGTATTGGTTCAGAACCGAGTCCGGGCCATCCCAATATTCGTAGAACGGCTTGTCCGACTTTATCTTGATAGGCAGATCACGATCATCGTAGGTAAATGTCGTGCGGTGAAACCAGGTAGAAGTATCAGATGCATTAGTCCGCGATTCGAGCTCGATAATTCGCCCACGATCATCGTACTTGAAACACCAGGCTGAATCCGAGCCTAAATCCGAATCGAAGGCGATGACAGAATCCCGATTGGTGCCATAGAACCTGTCATACGACAGATCCAGGCCGGAAGTGTGGGTTTTCGTATCCAGGTTGTTGTTCAGGTCGTAGGTGTAGCTGACGGTATCGTCCGTAGCCGCTCCTAGCGGATCATACACTTCTGCTTCAACCAGCCGCCCCAGCCAATCGTAGGAATAGTCCCTGACCGTTGAAATGACAGTATCCGGCGAGGTATCGAGATACGTTTCCTGATCCAAGAAGTGATCAGTGCTGTAAACATACCCGCGCGTAAACAAAGGCATCTGCGGTATCTTGTGAATAGTCTGCGTGATGCGTCCAAGGCTGTCGTATTCATTGTCGACCTTGGCACCACTGGTGA
>JBDRQZ010000631.1:0-3639 GCA_043826025.1 bacterium
CAGCCCCGGCGCCACTGTCGGTGGCGCGGTGGCATCGGTCAGGTTTATCAGCCTCACGGGTGAAGCCCAGGGGCCGGGATCCTCAAAACCAGCCGTGTCTGTACCGCGAATGGTCCAATCAAGAGTAACAAATCCGGAGCCGTTGAAAGTCAGTGAAATCGAGGTATCGAAGGCATCGGCAATCAGCAGTGTCTCGGGCGTGGCTCCCGGCAGCCACATTTCGTAGGCGTTCGCGCCGGGCACATAGGTCCAGGTGAAATCGTAGGCGACTCCCCAATTGAGGGTAGCCCCATCGACGGGTTCTATCAAGATTGGCGGATCGACAATCTGCGCCGCCTCAGCGGAACCCTGCCCCTCAAGCGCCTCGTTACGGTCAGGCTGAAGCTTGGCAACTGAACCGGAGGGTGTGATAGTGACGCTGACCCCGGCCCGCTGCGGCTGTGCAACCGGCGCAGCGAATCCTGAATTCGCCCCGCTCAACAGAAGGACAACGGCAGCCGCCAGCGCCAAGGTGACTGACAACTTATTCTGTAGATTGACCGACAGAAGTTCCTCCAGCTAGTGATCGCGAGTGCGCTTAGCCTGTCCCAAAACTTGACTAATCTACGCAGACAATAGAGTCAATCAACAAAAAAAGAGAGTGAAGCCAGCGATATTTTGTTCTCCGAACTCAACCGTCGCCAAACCAAGTGCCGGAGGCCGGACTTGAACCGGCACGGTAGCTAACTACCGAGGGATTTTAAGTCCCTTGCGTCTACCCATTTCGCCACTCCGGCTTTCAACCAAGTGAATATCTCACTGCCGCCATACCTAGTCAATCTAAAAGAGCTGCGCGGCTGCTGTGGAGCCCAAGAGCGCCGAATTTCTTGGAGAACAAGCCGGAGTCCGCTATAATTCCATCGCGCTGCCGAGAGGCTGAGGGCTGGCGCGAAAGGAGCTCTTCCGGTTTGACTGGAGACCGTACCGGCAACAAAGCTGCCGAATTAAAGCAGTTGCAGGCGGCGCTGAGTGCCGCCAAGGCCGAAAGCGAAGAAACAGCGCGCGCGATCCGTGATTACCAGGACCAACTACGTCGGCTGGCCGCGGAATTGTCGCTGACTGAGGCGCGCGAACGGCGAGCGATCGCCGCCGATCTGCACGATCATGTCGGACAGGCGCTGGCCTTTATCAATGTAAAGCTCAAGCAGCTCCAGGGGAACTCTGTCTTCTGCGGCTTTGAGAGTGATCTGACAGATATCCTAACCTTGCTGCAGCAGACGATCCGTTACACTCGGGACCTGACGGTCGAGATCAGCCCACCGGTGCTATTTGAATTGGGGTTGTTGCCGGCGCTGGAGTGGCTGGGCGAGGAGACCGAGCGCAAATTCGGCGTGAAGACAAAAGTAATCGAAGTCGGCAATCGCTGCGAGTTGGACGAGGATTTGAAGATCATTCTTTTCAAAGCCGCACAGGAGTTGACCGCCAACGTCATCAAGCATGCGAAGGCATCGCGGTTGTCTTATCACGCCCACTGGCTGGATGATGAATTGACGCTCAAGGTCGAGGACAATGGTCAGGGTTTCGCTGCCGCCGATGCCAATCGCGTGACACCGGCTTCGGATCGCTTCGGCCTCTTCAGCATTCGCGAGAGATTGACCTCGGTCAACGGCTCGATGCAGATCGAATCCTCCCGGCGGCATGGGACCTCCGTGACTCTGCTTGTCCCACTCAAGACGGAGCCGAGTACCTGATGGGCACGAAAATACTGATCGCTGACGATCATCAACTGCTGATTGATGGATTGAAACGCCTGCTGGCTGAGCATCGCGGCCTGGAGGTCGTCGGAGTTGCCAAAGATGGTCTGGAGGCCGTCCAATTGGCGCGCAACCTGGCCCCGGATGTTGCGTTGCTCGACGTCTCGATGCCCCGACTTAACGGCATCGATGCGGCTCGTCAGATTCTGCGTGAGAATCCGAAGATCAGAGTAATCGTGCTCTCGATGCATTCCGATCGCCGCTTCGTACAAGAGGCCCTGAAAAACGGCGCTCTGGGCTATGTATTGAAGGAGTCCGCTTTTCAGGAAGTCGTCGCCGCGATTCGCTCGGTCATGAAGGGCAATCTCTACTTGAGCCAATCGGTGAATGATCAGGTCCTGCAAGACTATATCAAGAGCCTGCGAGATTCCGGGGGGACGGTGCAGCCGGAGTTGAGCGGCCGCGAACGTGAGGTCCTGCAATTGCTGGCCGAGGGCAAAACCACCAAGCAGGTCGCTGCCTTGCTGCACGTCAGCGCGAAAACTATTGAGAGCCACCGCAAACAGATCATGGACAAGCTCGGCCTGCGCAGTATCGCCGAACTCACCAAGTATGCGATCCGCTCCGGTTTGACCCCGTTGGAATAGTCCCCACACTCAAGCTGATACTCCTGAGGATTCGCGAAGGCTGAATTCAGGATTTCCCTGATTTCGGTACATCCCCAAAATTGCCCATATTGTTCTGGTCTTGGAACAGGAGGTGCAAAATGTTCGATACCGGTAACACCGGTTTTATGCTGGTCGCGACCAGCCTGGTCATGTTGATGACTCCAGGGCTGGCCTTTTTTTATGGGGGCTTGGTAGGACGCAAGAACGTCCTCTCGATCATGATCCAGAGCTTCGTCTCGATGGGGGTCACCACGATTCTCTGGTACGCGGTCGGCTTTTCGCTCTGTTTCAGCGGCGGCGAAGGCGGCATTATCGGCAATCTGGACATGGCTTTTCTGCGCGGCGTCGATCCGCTGACACCATTCGGCAACGGCCAGATTCCGATGTTCGTCTTCATCGCCTACCAGATGATGTTTGCGATCATTACCCCGGCGCTGATCAGTGGCGCGTTCTCCAACCGGGTTCGTTTCCCGGCCTACTTGATGTTTCTGGTAGCCTGGCTGCTGCTCGTCTACTTCCCCTTCGTGCACATGATCTGGGGCGGTGGACTGCTGGCCAAGTGGGGTGTGCTCGATTTCGCCGGAGGTATCGCGGTCCACAACATTGCCGGCATGGCGGCGCTCGCCTCGGTGCTCTTTGTCGGCGCCCGACGGGTCGTCGATAAGGGCCCGCACAGCATTCCGCTGGTGGCGCTCGGCACCGGGCTGCTCTGGTTTGGCTGGTATGGATTTAATGCCGGAAGCGAACTGCAGGTCGACAATATCACGGCGTTGGCGTTTCTCAATACCGATATTGCGGCCTCCTTTGCGGCAATGTCCTGGCTTTTTTTGGCCTGGAGTCTGGAGAAGAAACCGAAATTCGTCGGTCTGCTGACCGGTGCGGTCGCCGGTTTGGCCACGATCACGCCGGCGGCGGGATATGTTTCCCAGGGTTCGGCGGCACTGATCGGCGTGGCCGCCGGTATCATCTGTTATTTCGCGGTGAGCCTGAAAAACAAGCTCCGCTGGGATGACGCTCTGGATGTCTGGGGCGTCCATGGCGTCGGCGGCGCGTTGGGAATTATCATGCTCGGCCTGCTGGGCAGTACTGCTATCAACCCTGGTGGAGCGGATGGCCTCTTCTTCGGCGGCGGCGATTTCTTCGTCAAAGAGCTGGCCGCTATCATCGGATCGTCGATCTATGCTTTTGTCTTCACCTACGTCATGCTCTGGATCATTAACAAGATCACGCGTGTCAAG
>JBDRQZ010000632.1:0-4580 GCA_043826025.1 bacterium
GGTAAGCCGGCCATCGTCGAGCAACTGCAACATGATGTTGAAGACATCGGGATCGGCTTTCTCAACCTCATCAAAGAGCACCACCGAGTAGGGATTGCGCCGGATCTTCTCGGTCAGCATCCCGCCGGCATCATAACCGACATACCCCGGCGGCGCTCCGATCAACTTGGCAACCGAGTGCTTCTCCATATACTCCGACATATCGAAGCGGACCATGTTCTTCTCATCATTGAACAAAAACTCTGCCAGTACTTTGGCCAACTCGGTCTTGCCGGTTCCGGTCGAACCAAGAAAGAGGACTGAGCCGATCGGTCGATTAGGTCTCTTGACCCCGCCGCGTGAGCGGCGCACCGCCTCGGAGATCGTCGTGATCGCGCTGTCCTGATCGACGACTCGCTTCCGGAGATGATCCTCCATATGGAGCAACTTCTCCTTCTCATCCTCAACCATGCGCGCGACCGGAATCTTGGTCCACCGCGAGATCACCCAGGCAACATCCTCCGGGCTCAGCGTCTTGACTTCAGCGCCGAGAAACTGTTCGAGCTTGTCGATCTTGTCCAGATCATCCTTGAATTTCTGAATCCAGTTTTCTTTGACTGCCATATTCACTACTTCCTAACTTACGCGCCCCTGCCAGACCTCAAAGAATTCCTGAAAACTCTGATCGAACTCGCGCAAGCTGAGCATCAGATCTTCATCGAGGTTTGTGTCATCGGCAGACTCAAACTTGAGCCCGAGGTTCGACTTGATTTGTTCAGCTTTCTCCCGCATCGCGACAATACTGTCGGCGGCGCGCAAGCGGTTGAGCCGGAAGGCGGCCGCCGCTTCGTCAAGCAAATCGATTGCCTTGTCGGGCAGGAAACGGTCGCCGATATAGCGTTTGGAGAGCCGGATCGATTCGGTCACGACCTCATCGGGGATCGTCAACTGATGATGTTCCTGATAGACATCACGGACACCGGACAGAATCTCCTCCGACTCCTCGAATGTCGGCTCATCGACTGCCACTCGCTGGAAACGGCGATCCAGCGCCTTATCTTTTTCGATATATTTACGATATTCGTCGAGCGTGGTGGCGCCGATCACTTTCAGCGTGCCGCGCGCCAGCGCCGGCTTGATCAGGTTGGCGGCATCCATCCCGCCGGAGGGATTTCCCGCCCCCACCAGCGTGTGAACCTCGTCGATAAAGAGCACCAGGTTACCTTTGCCTTTGGCGAGCCTTGAGATCAGTGCCTGAAAGCGCTCCTCAAACTCACCTTTGTATTTCGCGCCGGCGACCAATTGTCCCAGATCGAGGCCGAGAATCACGGTGTCCTGGAGTTCTTCCGGAACTTCCTTATTGACGATTTTCGCCGCCAGCCCCTCGACCAGCGCCGACTTGCCAACTCCCGGTGGCCCCACCAGAATCGGGTTGTTCTTGCGGCGACGGATCAGCACCCGACAGATAGTGTAGATATCTTCTTCGCGGCCAAAGAACTTGTCAAAGTCGCCTTTCTTGGCGCGCTCGGTCATATCGACACAGTACTTGATCCCGCCTGCGGCAGTGGCCGCGGCCTCACCATCTTCGGTCATAACCTGGTCACCGGCGATCGACTCGACCACCTTCATGTCGGCGACCGCATCGATGATCTGCCCCTCTTCGAAGTTGAGCCGCCTGCTGATCGCTTCCGAGAGCGGCGCGTCTTTGGCGCAGAACGCCATCAGCGCATGCTCCGGTTCGACTGTCGACTCAGAGTAATGCTGCGCCTTGTTGCTGACCGCGACCAGGAACGATTGCAGCCCCGGTGAAGCGGTCGGTTTGATCTCATCCGCCGAACTCTTAGGCAACTTGGAGAGCTCGTCGGCGAGCAAGGCCTCGAAGTACTCCGGCTTCTTGCCGAGCGCTTTCAGAATCGCCGGTATGCCACCCTCCTCCTCGCGCAGCAGAGCCAGAAAGAAGTGGGCGGGAGTGATTTCGGCGTGAGCGTAGCTGCGAGCTAACTCTTTGGCCCGCTTAAGAGCTGAGGTCAAAGACACTGAGAATGATCCTAGATCCATGATTTCCCATCTGTCCTAAAATGGTAACTTTCAGGTATGCGCTATCCGCACCAAAGAAACGCTGACCGGTTTTGCTTGTCAAGGTCATTATCGGTCAATAGTACGACATTTGCACCGCTGGCGTTTCGATATCGCCTTACCTAGAGCAGACATCACTGCCTGCCACCCAACTTAAGTGATACGCACAATCGTGCCAAAATTAGTCAAGTTTTACGATGATTTTGGTTCAGCCGCCAAACAGCCGGCGCAACCAGCCACCACTCTGTTTTCGTTGCGGACTGAATCCATGTTCCCGAACGAAACGGCTGATCTCCCGCGCCGGGTCATCATAATTTGCCCCGACCAGAAAGCTCAACAGGCTGCTCTCGATATCGACTAACTGCTGCGGCCGGGATTCCGCCTCATGCATCAACAACGGTTCAAGCAGGAGGCCGAGGCGACGCAGTAGCGCCAGTCGTTCCTTGCTGTGGGAACCGGGGTAGAGCTCGGTCAGTTTGCGGCGACGTTCCTCGCGGATATTCTGCCGGGTCTGATTGATGTTGCGGCCGACATAGGGCAACCCGCGACAGAGCAGTTCGAAGAGCAACATCCCCAGCGAGAAAATGTCGCTGCGGCGGTCGGCATAGTCGCGCAGCAGGAGTTCCGGCGATTCATAGCAGAGCGGGTCCTGCGGCAGGCTCAAGCCCTGGCGTTCGGCGAAAGTCGTGAGTCGGTTGAACTCGACATCGGCCAGCACCAGTTTGCCATCGGGCCGGATCAGTACGTTTTCCGGTTTAAGATCGCGATGCACCGGAATGAAATTGCCCAGGCCCGCCGAAGGTTTGATGCCCTGCACCTCCGCCAGCGCGCTGACTAGTTGCAGGCCGAACAATGCCACCATATCGGGGTGAAAAGGACCCATTTCGTCGATTAGTTCGCGCAGGGTGATCGCGTCGATGAAATCGAACTCAAAGAAGTAATTGTCGTCATGACTGCCCCAGCCATGATAAGCGAGCACCGTGCGACCGGCATTGTAAGCATGGCAGCGCTGATTCATCAGGTCGATCTGTTCCCGCACCTGGGGCAATCTCGCGACCCGTTTACGCAGGACTTTGAGCCGCACCTGTTGACGGCTGTCGCGCTTGACCGCCTGATAGCAAAATGAGGTCGGACCCTCGCCCAGCTTGCGTTCGATCTGGTAATTCTGGAAACTCTCCGGCAGCCGGGGATCATCCTCGGCAAACCTTTGCTGCGCCTCGCGGCCTTCGTAGTCGATTGTCATGGTAGTCGCGCTCCCATAATTGCCATTGATACGAAACGATGCGATTCAATGCACGACAAATCTGTAGTGTCAGGGTGGCTGTGACTTCCGGTCGCGGTGAGCACCGACCTACAATGTGCATGGATCAATGATCGTAGGGGCGCAGCCCTCGATCAGGTCGAGGGGGGACCGCGCTGCGCCCGCGGGTCGAGCACGCTCGACCCCTACATTTTCTTATCAGACTGCAGGTGACTCTGACGGGTGGCCGCGACCTCTGGTCGCGCTGAGCGCAGCTCACAACTTGAATTGTCGGGTTTCTCCTCGTCGCGCTATCGCGCAACGCGTCGGAACGCCGACCTACAGGAACTACAGTGCGCGGCAGATGCCCACATCTGCCGCTGATGCATTACAAATTCGGATTGGCTTCCAGCTCGGAGCGATTGCGCAGGCTGAAACGAATGACCGTGGCATGGCCGATCTTAATCAGGTCATTGTCACTCAGGATCGTCTGGTCGGTAACCACACCATTAATCGAGGTACAATTGGGGGAGCGGTTGGTGATCACGAAAGTATCGCCGCGCCGGTCGATCTGAAAATGCGCGCGACTGACCGCGGCATCCTGCCCGGAGAGCACAAACTGCGCCTGGGCCTGGCCGCGCCCGACGATAAAACGCACATCATCGGTATCGAAAGTCCGCCCCTTGTCGGGACCCTCTTCGACCAGCATATAAGGAACCAGCGCCATAGACCTCGATATTACAGACAAGCGCCACGAAAATCAAGGGGTTTTGCTAAGGGTAACGTACCGCCTATTATAGTTAGGGAGTCAAAGGAGTTAATCGCATGAAATCCTACCGCAAAGAACTCTGGTTTAACACGCCGACCCGGCGGCAGTTGATCAATATCACCCCGCAGGTCGAAGCTGCGCTGGCCGAGTCGGGGATCAAAGAGGGACTGGTGCTGGTCAATGCGATGCATATCACCGCCAGTGTCTTTATCAACGATGATGAGTCGGGGCTGCATCATGACTATGAGGTCTGGCTGGAAAAACTCGCGCCGGAGAAACCCTACGACCAGTATCGCCACAATGGCTATGAGGACAACGCCGACGCGCATCTCAAGCGCACGATTATGGGCCGCGAGGTGGTGGTCGCGGTGACCGAAGGCAAGCTCGATTTCGGCACCTGGGAGCGGATTTTCTATGGGGAGTTTGACGGCAAACGCAAAAAGCGGGTCTTGGTCAAGATCATCGGGGAATAGCCTCGGGCGTTGGCGGCTTATGAATGTAGGTCATGCGCCCCGG
>JBDRQZ010000633.1:0-2326 GCA_043826025.1 bacterium
CGTCTCGGCGACCGGGTCGGGCTCTGGCTTTCGGGTCTTTTGGGCGGAATTGTCTCCAGCACCGCGGTCGCGGTGGCCACCGGCCGGATCGCCAAACGGTTGCCGGAACGTGGCATCCGCGCCCTGCAGGCGTCGTTGATAGCCAGCACGGTGATGTATCTTCGCATTTTGGCGCTGGTCTGGTTTGTTAATCCCGACTATGTCGCGCAGCTCTGGCTCAAGCTGGTGATCCTGACCGCTATCGGATTGGTGTTCTGTCTGTTGACCCGCGCGCCGGGCGAGGCCGACGGCAAACAGAGTGTCGAGACCCTGCGCAACCCCTTCGAGATCAGACCGGCGCTGGTGTTTGCCAGCCTTTTTGTGCTCTTGACTATCCTGACGGTGCTGATTACCCGCTTCTATGGCCATGAGGGCTTGATTGTTCTGGCCGGTGCGGTTGGTGTCACCGATATCGATCCCTTCATTCTCTCGCTGGCCACTAATGCCGACATCCAGCAACTTTCAATCACCGCGATTCTGGTTTCGATGATGAGCAACACGCTGGCGAAAGGTATCTACTTCGGCTCCCTGGCTCCCGGTATGCGCCGCGCCGCACTGCTCCGCTACGGCGCCTGGGCGCTGCTCCACCTGCCGGTGATTTTGATCCGGTAGCGAGGATTTCTAGTGTGCGGCAGACGTCCCCGTTAGCCGGCGTCTACTGCGTCCAAGAGAAGTGTCTGTCAATGGCGATCGGGCCTTCGCCAAGGTCAAGCCAGGCGCTTGCACTGGAGTATCTCCAATCTGCGGCATCGGCAACAAGTCCGGCCCGCACCGGATTTGCATGGATATATTCCAGCTTCGTCTTGAACTGCTTTTGTGAGGTGATGATCAAGTCATCAAAGCGCGGCTGCCACAGATGAAACTCTCCATCAGTCGTCAGCGCCATTCGTTCCGTTGCAGGCAAGAGCTCTCTGATTTCTCGCGCCGTCAAGCTCTTGAAGGACTGCATGAAAGATGACAGTTTTTCAATCTGCTTGAATCCCAGCAGTCCGTGGAAGTGGTGAGGCATGAGTGCATAAGCGACAATCGAAACGTCAAAGACACTACAGGTTTCGGCAAGCTCGTGGAGCGCTGACAGGGCGACTTGAGGTATCTGAAACACTGGACGCCACGCGTTCACCGCGGTGGTGACAAAGGCTAGTGCTGGACCTTTGATCTCAAGTCGTTTTCGAATCGGCATGTTTTTCTCCGGTGCGCGGCAGACGTCCCCGTCTGCCAGCGGGGAATCACTCACCGAAGGGGCAGACCGGGAGGTCTGCCGCCCACCCGCCTGCGGCGGGGGTTTCCATCCCACCTAGCAACGGTGCAAATGTCTTACCCCAGTGCGCGGCAGACGTCCCCGTCTGCCAGCGGAATTCCTACTTCAAGAGCACTCCCGTCTCTCGGATCGTCTCGATCTCAAGACGTCTGTCCTCGCTTGTTCTGATGATTTCTTTTCGAGTTCCTTCAATGAGCTTTCTGAAGTAGTCATCTACTCTCTCTTCAAAATCATTGACAGCGCCGACACTTCCTGACATATGTTGTCTTCCCAGCCAGCCTCTTCCTCGCTCAAGAGAGTCTGCCTTGTCGCTGACCCACCTTGTCGAGTCCTGTCTATAGTCCGCCCATTTGCGATCAAGTTCGACTTCCAACTTCACCTCAAGCTTGTCAGCATATTTGGCAGCGCGCTCCATCTGCGCGTCTTGGTTCAACTCGAAAGTGTGGCCGGTGATCCAGTACGATACCACGAAGGACAGCGCCGCGGCTAACAACGCCGACAGGACCACAGTCAACCAGCTTGTTCTGCTCTTGTCTGATTTCCCCATTCCTTTATCCTCCATTCTTCAAAGTGCTTTGGCCCACTATGCGCTCGAAGTAGTCCTAGGGCAATCACAAACTAATCAGGGGCAGACCGAGAGAGCCTGCCCAGGACTTAATCCGGGGTCGGCCGCCTGAACGCCTACCTCGCCAGCGGCGAGATGTCAGGCGCCCGGTGCGCGGCAGACGTCCTCGTCTGCCAGCGGATTCCACTTAATCATGGGGCAGACCGGGAGGTCTGCCGCCCACAGGGCCGATGTCTGCCGCACACAGCGACGCGATACTACTCCCGCAACGCGCTCGGCCCGCCCCAGGGGCCGAGATCACTTGGCGAGCCGTCGGGGTCGGTGAATTCGGGATGGCCGACATCAATCAGCGGTGAGCCGGGCGCCAGCTTGAAGGTAATTGTGTCGGCGAACAGCGGATCGACCGCAAGATTGCCATACTTGCCGGTCCAGTCTTTCATGTCGCGATAAGCGCCCGCCTCATT
>JBDRQZ010000634.1:0-3843 GCA_043826025.1 bacterium
GGGTCCAGATCGTCGACGATCAAATCATTGACCGGCATATCGGGCATGTTGCCTGAAATCGAGGTCCAGCTCACGCCGAAATTATCACTGCGATAGATATGTGGCAACTGTTCCGACATTTTGTATCCCGAAAGCGTGACATAGGAGACCCCCAAAGTATGCGGATCGGCCACCACTCTGGTTACCCAGCGGTCCGGCAACCCGCTGCTGATATTCTGCCAGCCGCCACCCAGAAGATCGCCCAGCCAGACATTGGCGTCATCGGTGCCGACATAGACATAACGTGACGCCAGCGGCGAGACATCGATAGTCGTGATCGTGCCATAGACAAGATTCCCCGGTCCCGGTCCATCGGTCAGATCGCCGGTGATTGGATTCCAGAAATCGCCGCCATCAGTGGTCTGATAGAGCCGGTTCGAGCCATAGTAGAGTTTGCGATGATCATTTGGGTCCATCGCAATCGGCGTGCACCAGTTGTGGCGGTCGGCTTCGTAATCGATGCCATCCATCGCATAGTTGAAACTGCCGCCGGTATTGGTCGACTTGAGCAGATAACCGTTTTGATATTCGGCGAAAACGATGTCATTGTCGGTGTAATCGACTAGCGCGTAGAAGCCGTCACCGCCAAGAATCCCATCCCAGTCACCCAGCGCCCCGGTCAGAGTGCGCATCGTGCCATTGTCCTGCGTACCGCCATACAGTCGTTCCGGTTGCAATTGATCAATCGTGATCGCGTAGAATTGGCTGTTGTGCAGATTGTAGAGCCTGGTCCAACTGCTGCCGCCATTGCTGCTGTAGTTCAGCCCACCATCGCACCCGACATAAATCTCGCTGCTACTGCCCGGCACAAAGGCGAACGCATGATGGTCAACATGAATGCCGGAGTCGACATAACCCCAGGAGGAACCGCCATTGGTCGACCGCATCAGGTCGACACCAAGCACATAAACCAAATTGGGGTTGCCCGGCGCGACCCGGATATTGCCGAAATACCAGCCAAAACTGGAGTAGAGATCGGAGAGCTGAAAATCTGTCACCTGCGACCAGAGCGTGCCGCCATCGGTGCTCTTGTAGACCCCCATGAAGTAGCCGGGATGGTCGGCGTAGATTGCATAGACTGTGTTGCTGGCCGATTCCACTGCCAGCCCGATCCGGCCGACATCGGGACCAGCGGCGGGCAGACCCAGGAACAGATGCTCCCAGTTGTCACCATTATCAGTTGACCGATAGATGCCGCTGGTGTAGCCGCCGACGCGACGTTCGGTCGGGAAACGCCAACGGTGCCACATTGCCGCATAGACCGTGTGATCGTCTTTATCGACCGCAATATCGATACAGGCGGTTGAGTCATCGATAAACAGCACCTGATCCCAATTCGCGCCGCCATCGTCGGAACGGTAAACGCCACGATCAGGATTGGTGCCGAACAGCTTGCCGCCCGCGGCAGTCCAGACTAAGCCCGTAGCGGTGTCGACCACGATCCGACCGATGTGATAACTCTCCTCGAGCCCCATATGATTCCAGGTCGCGCCGCCATCGGTACTCTTCCAGACACCGTTGCCCTCATATGAGTCGCCGGCGGTGTTGGCTTCACCGGTGCCGACATAGATTATCTGCGGATTGCTCTCATCGAGCGCAATTGCGCCGATCGACTGCACTCCGGTCTCATCGAAAATCGGGAACCAGTTCGCGCCGGCGTCGGTCGACTTGAAAATTCCGCCTGCCGCCGAGGCGATATAGACCGTGCTGATATTGGTCGGGTCGATCACCATATCGGTAATCCGCCCCGGAATATTGGTCGGCCCGGCCTCTTCCCAGACAATATCGCGCGACTTAGCAGCCGCAGCCCGCATCGCCTGAACTTCCTTGACCGCCGCATAATACTTCTCGGTCGGAATGCTCTGGTTCGGGTAGGCGCGCTGCATCACAAACCAGTCATTCGGCATCTGCTTGGCGCCCTGAAGCTCCCCGCTGGTTCGCAGGCTTCGGTAGAGCGGATCATTGAATTCGCCTTGCTCGTTCTCGGTCTTGTTGACTGTGGTCTGCTCACCCCAAATGATGAACAAGAGCGCCAGACAGAGTGCTGCCAGAATCGCTGAAGTCAGATAGATTGCTCGCACGGGCTACCTCCGGGAAGGACACATATATATTGGGGCATCGACCCCAACTGGGCGGTTGCTTAGCGGCTTGCCGAAGTACTCTTACTACCTGCAATTCTGCTCTAGAAGCCGCTGATTGTCCATTTCGACAGGACTAACTAACAATAAAGCCCCGAATCGCGATTCTGTCAACGGGTTATGGGATTCGCCAAGGAGGTCGCACTACATCCTCTGTGCCCGTCCGGGCTTGGCCGCAGTACATGCTCTGTGGGCTCGTACCTAGGCTTCGGCAGAAACATCACGAGATTGTGCAGTTTGCTCCGGACTCTTCCAGCTCAGGTCTCCTGCAAACGTGCCCTGGGGAATCGATCTCACGATCTGCACAAACATTGGCCACTCAAGCGCCCACTTGACATAGGTGATAGCATCGTCGCAGAGTTCCTCAATCTTACTGAAGACGGAAACCGGCAAGTCTCCGAGATCTGTCAAAGGGTCTTGGATAGATTTGTTGGTCGCGATCCCTTGCCACAGTTTGTCAGTCGAATTCGAAAATAGGTTGACGTTGAAGTTTGTTGACACGCTCCCTTCAGCCCAGAAACTGGCAAAACTCCGAACATCATTCCTCTTCAGATTGAACCAGAGTTGACGGACCTGCTCTATGCGGTCGGTGGCAGCAGCCTTTAGATTCTTGCGAAGCTCTCGCTCTGCATCCAGTCCAAAGTGTCCAACACGAAGAGCCTCGAGCAACGCCCTGGGTATAGGAGCCTTATCCTGACTCCCGCGTGCCTTTCGCCAGCGATCTGCTTCATCGGATGACATCTGCCTCATACGGCACTTCAGAATGGGTTCCGTTGTGATCCAGCAATCCATGACACTACCCAGCAAGACGGTAGGTAGGTAGATCCCGAATACGTAAGCTGGCAGGTTGCTGACGGCCGGCCTCGCCTTTGTCACAGTAACGTCGTCAAGTCGGGCGTCACTGAGTCCGGGCTCCAAATCAAGATACTCTCCACTCGTGAAGTGATGCATCGCGCGATGGAGAGAGTATTTGAGGTGGTCATCAATCCACATCACATTGTTTCGGAAATTGCTAAAAGGAGGCAGGTCCAGGATCGCACCTTCACTCAGACAGAGAAGTGCTCCCGATATCACTGCGAAAAGCGGGTGAGCACCAATGGACGTCAGTCCGTCGGTGCCTTCCACTTCGAGCGTGGACAGATCACTCTTGAGCCCATAGAACTTCTTTGCTAGTTCCTCATCTAGGTGGGATGCTACATAACTGTCCCAATCCTGCTTCTCATCTAATGAACTGATTCGAGATATTTCGGCAGGGTCCGCGATAATCGCCGGGTAAACGCGGGTGGCGAAGGCCCTGCTCCACGCCTCAAATCGATCCATCTCGTATTCGTCTTTCAACTCACGCGAGTTATATGAAGCAGAGAAGAGGAATGTCGAAACGGTCGGCTTGGCCAATCGCAGATGATACGCTCGCAATGCGCATGCTACAGCCTTGAACAAACCAAGGTCACCGATTGCCCTTACCCTTCCGCCGAAACGGAAAATCACATCATGATCGAGTCTGAGAACCGGAACACCATTGCCCAAGAGACGAAGTCTGAGAATTGCCTCCACGATTTTCGGAGTATCATATCTTATCCCCTTGGCTGGACCGACGAAGTAAGTGCGAAACTTTTCAGCGAAGATGATGTTAACTCTTCCCAAGATGACCTGAAGGTCCAATGAG
>JBDRQZ010000635.1:0-3986 GCA_043826025.1 bacterium
GGAGGTGATCGGCTTGTAGGCCGCGCCGGTGACCGAGATTGTCTGTCCGAAGCCTTTGACTTTCACCAGAGTCTTGGACCCGATCAGGGTACAGACAACCAGCGCTACCCCGATGATGACACTCGCCAGAAAGAGCGCTCCGCCCCGGCCGGAATCGCTATTTGCATCCGCCATATTTTTCTCCTTTCCTGCCCCCAATCAAATGGTGTCAGACTCCGGTTGGCAAGATACAAACTTGGTCTGTTTGATCGAACCTGGAGCATTCAAGCGCAATTGACACTTGACACTCTCAAGCTTCGTGTATATGATAGTTTTTCAGGCGGCGTTCCGACTCCGTTATCGGTTGATCACTCGCCCCAATCAGGGAGACATCTGGCTATGGCTTCAGCAAACCTCTTCGTGGTCTGTATCTCCGCCTTTGCGGCGGTCTTTTTGCTTTTAGCCGTCCTGGCGATGGTCATGCGACTGATCACGGCCATCTTCCCGCAGCGGTCCGGCGGCGCCGATGCGGCGGTTGTGGCGGCGATCACCTCCACTATCTCGACCATATATCCCAATTCGCGCATTACAAACATTGAGGAAAGACGATGATCTACACTGAGACCAAGAAGACGATCCGGGTGATGTTCACGCCCTTCCGCGACGGCCTGCAGAGCGCTTTCGGCGGCAAGGTACGGCTGCAGGATGTATTGCCCGCGATGGAGGCCTCGGCTAAGGAGGCCAAGGTCCGGCACTTTGAGTTCGGCGGCGGCGCGCGCTATCAGGCGCCTTATTTCTATCTGGGCGAGGACCCCTTCGAAGATATGAAGAAGATGCGTGAGGCGGTCGGACCCGATTGCGACCTGCAGATTCTCACCCGCTCGGTCTCCGGTGTCACGCTGACCACCCAGTCGCTCGAAGGGCTGAAGCTTCAAGCCAAGCTGATGAAACAGTATGGCACGACCTGGGATCGCAACTTCGACTACATGAACGATGTCGACAACCTGATCAAAACCGGCAAGCCGATTGTCGATGCCGGGATGCACCATCAGGTCAGTGTGGCGTTGATGGGTTTGCCCTTCCACTCCGACAAGGTTCATACCGCGAAATTCTATACCGATATTGCCAAAAAGTTGCTGGCCAGTGATGTCCGGATCGACAGCCTTTGCCTCAAAGATGCCTCCGGCACCTGCGATCCGAAAACGATCTATGACACCGCGGTCGAGCTGAAAAAAGTCATGCCACCGGAGATGCCGCTCTGGCTGCACACCCATGACACCGCGAGTATGGCGGTCGCCTGCTATATGGCTGGTATCGAAGCGGGGGTGGATGGTGTCGACTTGACGGTGCGGCCGCTGGCCTCCGGCACCGTGCAGCCCGACGTCCGCTCCCTGGCGCATGCGCTCAAGGGCACCGGCTATTCACTCGATATCGATGTTTCCAAGATGCAATTGATCGAGGACATGCTGACCAACGATCTCAAAGACTACGCTTTCAATCCCACGACGACGACTCCCGATGCGCGGGTGATTGGTTTCCCGATGCCGGGCGGTGCGATCGGCCCCAATGTTCATATGATGGTCAAGGCCGGCATTCTGTCGAAGTACAATGACGTGCTTGCGGAATTCCCAGTGGTGGTCGAGGCGGGTGGCGCCTGGACCAGCGTGACTCCCGGCAGTCAGCAGTACTGGCTGCAGGCCTTCAACACTGTGCTTTATGGCCGCTGGAAAAAGATCGAACCCGGCTATGGTCGCGCGGTGCTCGGCTATTTCGGCAAGACCCCCCTGCCGCCAGATCCCGAAGTCGTCAAAATTGCTTCCGAACAGCTTGAGATGCCGATCTTCGATGGCGATCCGCTCGAAGCCGCTCCCAAGAATCTGCCGGTGGCGCAGGCGGCGCTCAAAGAGCGCGGTCTGGAAGTCAACGACAAGAACACCTTCCTGGTGTTGGCGGCGATGGTGCCGGGCAAGAAGATGGAACTCAACGAGGGTATCCGTCTCCTGACCGGCAAGGCCAAGATCGACGTGCCGTTGAAATCGAAAGAGGAGCCCAAAGCGGCGGAGGCTCCGGCGGCCCCGGCCGCGGTGCTGAGCGGCCCGGTCACTCAACGTTGCACGGTTACCGAGAATGGCAAGACCCGCATCTTCACAGTGACCGTCGAGCCGAGTGGCGGTGCTCCGGCGGCGGCAGCCACCGCCACTGCGGCACCGGCGGCACAGGCAGCGCCCGCACCGGCGAGCAGTAATGGCACTCCGGTCTATTCGACTTTTGCCGGTCAGGTTGAGGTCGTCGATATTATGGTGAGAGTCGGGGACCGGGTCAACAAAGGACAGGCAGTTGCGGCGATTGAAGCGCTCAAAACCAAACATGAGATAACTACTCCGATTGCGGGCACTGTGACGAGTATCCATGTCGGCATCGGCGATGAAGTAGACTCCTCCAATCCGATCATGGTGATCTCCTAGGTCGGGCGCGGGCGCTATGGAGGGTATTCTCAAGCTCCTGCAGGAATCCGGTTTTGCCGGGCTGGGCCTCGGCAATATCCTGATGTTTGTGATCGGCGGAGTGCTGATCTATCTCGCGATCACCAAAAAGTATGAACCGCTGCTGTTGATCCCGATCGGTTTCGGCATCGTGCTGGCCAATCTGCCGGCGGCGATGATGTCGGCTAAGGATGGCGGCGGGATTATCTTCTTCATCTATGAATCGACCATCCACAATGTCAGCCTCTTGCCGCCGGTGATCTTCCTCGGCGTCGGCGTGCTGACCGATTTTCGGCCATTGCTGGCGCGACCGCTAACCTTCTTGTTGGGTGCAGCCGCGCAGTTGGGAATCTTTGTCGCGGCAATCGGGGCCTATTATCTGCTCGGTTTTCATGCCAATGAGGCGGCCAGTATCGGCATTATCGGTGGCGCTGATGGGCCGACTTCGATTTTCCTGACCTCGAAACTCGCGCCGGAACTTCTCGGTCCGGTCGCGGTCGCGGCTTACAGCTATATGTCACTGGTGCCGATCATCCAACCGCCGATCATGCGGATGCTGACCACCAAAGCCGAACGCGCGATCGATATGCCGCAGGCCAAGTCGGTCTCCAAGACTGCGGTGATTCTCTTTCCGATCATCACCGGCATCCTGGCCTCGCTGGCGATCCCCTCGGCGGCGCCGCTTCTCGGCATGCTGATGTTCGGCAATCTGCTGCGTGAGTGTGGCGTGACCGACCGGCTTAAAAAGACCGCAGGTGGTTCACTGATTGACATAGTGACCATCTTCCTTGGTCTCTCAGTTGGCGCGACAATGCCGGCGGAATTTTTCCTGACCACCAAAACGCTCGGCATTTTGCTGCTCGGTGCGATTGCGTTCAGTTTTAGCACTGCCGGTGGCGTGCTCTTTGGCAAACTGCTCAACCTCTTTCTGCCGAGCGGCAAGAAGATCAATCCCTGTATCGGTGCGGCCGGTGTCTCGGCAGTGCCGATGGCGGCGCGGGTGGTGCAGGATTTCGTCTCAAAGCAGACCGAGGGCCGGGTAAATCCGCTGATGCCGGCGATGGGTCCGAATGTTGCCGGGGTGATCGGCTCGGCGGTCGCGGCGGGTGTCTTTTTGACGCTGCTCGGTTGAGCGACTTTCCATACGGCCGCGAGATTGTGACGTACCACTGGTATGGCTAAAGCAAGATTACTACTCGGTGCTCACATGTCGACCTCCGGTGGGGTCGACAAGGCGTTCGATCATGGCGTGGCCACCGGCTGCACCGCAATGCAAATTTTCACCCGCAACAATACCCGCTGGGATACCAAACCGCTCGATGACAAGACTATCGAGAAATACCATGCGCGACAGCAGGAGACCGGCATCGCGCCGGTAGTGTCGCACAGCTCATATCTGGTCAATCTTGCCGGACCCAAGGAGGACTTCCACCAGAAGTCGATACTGGCGATGATCGATGAAATCGAGCGCGCCGAGTTGCTCGGCACTCCCGATGTGGTTATGCATCCCGGTTCTCCACTGGA
>JBDRQZ010000636.1:0-7113 GCA_043826025.1 bacterium
CATCCGCCGAGAAATACGGTCGCGGCAATTGCCGCCACCAGGAACAGATTCAGAAACTCCGCGAGGAAAAACATCGCGAAGCGCATGCCTGAGTATTCGATATTGAAGCCCGCCACCAACTCCTGCTCCGCCTCGGGAATATCGAAGGGCGCGCGGTTGGTCTCGGCGGTCGCGGCGATCAGGTAAATCAGAAAGCCGAGCGGCTGCTTGAAAATGAGCCAGTTGTATATCTTGTCCTGTGCCTCGACAATCGCCACCATCGAGAGCGACTGCACCACCATCACCGCACCCAGAAGCGACAGGGTCAACGGCACCTCATAGCTGACAATCTGCGCGGCGGAACGAATACCGCCCAGCAGTGCATACTTGTTGTTCGAGCCCCAACCCGCCATTAAAAGCGAGATCACCACAAAGGTAGTCACCGCCAGAATGTAGAGCAGACCGATGTTGAGATCGGTCGGCCAGAGACCTTTACCCCAGGGAATCACCGCAAATGCAGCATAGGAGGCGCCAAACACCAGCACCGGCGCCCAGTAAAAGACTTTGCGGTCGACATCTTTGGGGATGATATCTTCTTTTTGGAAGAGTTTGAGACCATCGGCCAGAGTTTGCAGCCAGCCATGCCAGCCGGTGCGCATTGGCCCGTACCGCTGCTGAAAATGTCCGGAGAGTTTACGTTCCCACCAGACCAAAAAGAGTACAATCAAAAATCCCGCGCCCAGCACCATCGCTGCCACTCCGAGCATCTCGACAATTTCCGCCACCCAGAGCGGCAGACCGAGCCCCTTGACAATGCTGACCAGCAACGAATCCAACCAGCGCATCAGGCCCGAGAGTTCCAGCATCAGCGGTCGACCTCCGGCAGGATGACATCCATCGACGCGAAAATCGCCACCAGATCGGCGATCATCACACCCGGTGCAACTTCAGGAATGATCTGGGTGTGGCAGAATGAACCGCCCCGCAGCTTGACCCGATAGGGTTTTGGAGAGCCGTCCGAAATAATGTGACAGCCCAGCTCACCACGCGAATTCTCAACCCGTGCGTAAACCTCGCCCACCGGCGGTTTGAACGCAGCCGGCTTAACCTTGGCGCGGGTTTCACCCTCGGGAAGCTGGTCGAGCGCCTGCCGCACGATTGAATTCGACTGCCGCAGCTCCTTAACTCGCACCATATAGCGATCCCAGGTGTCGCCGACAGTACCGGTCGGTATCACAAACTTGAATCTGTCATAAATCGAGTAGGGATCATCGCGGCGCAAGTCCCAATCGACACCGGTCGCGCGCAGAATCGGCCCAGAGACACCATAGTTGATGCAGAGATCTTTGTCGAAAATGCCGACATCTTTGGTCCGTGCCAGGAAGATCGGGTTCTCCGTGAGGAGCGCCTCATAGTCGTCAACTTTGCGCTCAAACTTGTCGACAAACTTGCGCGCCAGCGGCACGAAATCGGGCGGGATGTCTTCCGCCACACCGCCGACCCTGATATAGTTGTAAGTCAGTCGCTGACCGGACGCCATCTCAAAGAGGTCGATAATATCTTCACGTTCGCGCAAGGTGTACAAAAATGGCGTTATGGCGCCCAGGTCGAGCGAGAAAGTACCCAGGAAAATCAGATGCGAGGCGATGCGATTCAGTTCCAGCATGATCACGCGCAGATACTCGGCGCGTTCAGGTATCTCAATCGCCGCGATTCGTTCGGTGGCCAGACAGAAAGCCATCTCCCCCGCCATCGCGGTGACATATTCGACGCGATCCATGAAAGGTATGCACTGATTGTAGGTGCGGTTTTCGCAGATTTTTTCGATCGCCCGGTGCAGGTAGCCGATATGCGGCTCGGCGGATCGGATAATCTCGCCATCCATCGACAGCAGCAACCGGAGCACCCCATGGGTCGAGGGGTGCTGAGGCCCCATGTTGACCTCAAAGGTCTCGGTATACTGCTCCGGCTTGGCGTCGATACTCACGCTTCCGGCATCCTTTCAAAATTAGGCCCATCCCAGTCGCGCAGCATCGGGTTGCCCGCATTCCAGTCATCGGGCAGCAAAAGCTGCTTCAGCTTGGGATGACCGACAAAATCGACTCCAAACAGCTCCCAGATCTCCCGTTCAAACCAGTTGGCGCCCTTGAGGATCGCGCTGATGGTGTCGATCTTGCCACCCAGCCGCGCGACTCGCGCCTTGACCATCAGCTTGTGTTTGTGCTGGATCGAGGAAACGAAATAGACAATCTCGATTTCATTGGCTTCGACCCCAAGATCGACCCCGGAAATCGCCGAGATGTAATTCAGGTTAAGCTCTGGCTCGGAAGTGATATACTCAAAGAGGGGGACAATCTGATCGGCCGCGACCATGACCGCGGCTTGCGGTGGATTCAATTCGAGGGGTTTGACAGCCTCCCCAAACCTGGCGATGATCAGTTGCTGTATTGTCTCGATATCAGCCACGCCGGTCGCTGCTCCAATCCTTAAGCTTCTCGCCCTTGACCTTGTCCTGGACCTTAATACAAGCTTCCATCAGCGACTCAGGCCGTGGCGGACAGCCGGGGAGATAGACATCGACCGGAATCACCAGGTCGATACCTTTCAGCACGGCATAGCTGTCATAATAGAAAGGACCGCCGCGCACCGCGCAGCCGCCCATTGCGATCACATAACGAGGTTCCGCCATCTGTTCATAAAGCCGCTTAACGCGGGGCGCCATCTTGTAGGTAATCGTGCCGGCGACAAACATCAGATCGGCCTGCCGCGGCGAGGCGCGGAAAAACATGCCGAAGCGGTCGAAATCATAGCGCGAGGCGCCGGTACACATCATTTCGATTGCGCAACAGGCGGTGCCGAACAGGAGGTACCAGAGCGATGAAGCGCGCGAGACCGAGAGCACCTTGTCCAGCGAGGTGGTCAGAATGGTACCGCCGGGGAAGCGCTCGACGAATCCGGGCAGTTTGGTGATTACGCCCACTTCAGCACTCCCTTCTTCCAGGCATACCAGAGCCCTACCAGCAGAATCAGGATGAAAATTACCACTTCTACCAGCGCGAACAGCCCCAGCGAGCGATAGGCTACCGCCCAGGGGAACAGAAAAACAACTTCGACGTCGAAGATGACAAAAATCAGTGCGAAGATATAGAACCGGGGGTTGAACTGGATCCAGGCCTCGCCGATGATCGGCTCGCCACATTCATATGCCTCAAGTTTGAGATCGGAGGGTCGGTGGGGTCGGATCAGCTTGGCGATCCAGATGGTCACCAAGACAAAACCGAAACCGACAACGAGGAAAATGCCAACCGGGCCGAAGCTGCTAAAATCCATATATTTACCCTCACGGCATCAGTGGCGCCCCGTGACCTTTGTGACGGCGCTCACAAGGCGGTAATAAAGCCCGGTGGCTTACAAAGTCAAGCTTTTTTGCCCAGCCCTTGTGAATTTTTTCTCTAATTCGCAGGATTTGCGGCAAATGCTGACTGCTGAAACGCTCAGAGTAGAAGCTTCAACAGGCGAGCGGCTCGTCGTCTACACTTGACGAGGACCTTCCGAACTATTGCGCTTGTAGCCTCGGCCCCAGCCGCTGCGTTAGCCAGATCACAGCGGCAACAAGTGCCAGAGCGAGCACCAGCACAAACACCGTCACCGCTGTGCGACGCAGCCGAGCCAGGCTCGCTGCGTCTGCCGATCTGACCTCAATCCGCCTGCGCTCTGGCAGCCCGCCACTACCGGGAGCTTGATACGATCCACTAAACATCCCCTTTTCAGAGCTGTTGACACCGCCATGTGCTGACACAACAACAGCTCTTAGGCGTTGGGAGGACTCTAGTACTCCATTCCACGATCCTCTGAGGTCTGAGCACCAGCTAGCATCTCTAATAGACCCTGCCTGAACTGCCAGTACTAGCGGTACGCCATCCGAATCCGAAACAAACGCCAGAGAATCGAGGCCGAATCGGCTATTATTCTCCGCCGTGATACTTGTGACGAATATGTCTCCGATCCGTTCTTCGCTTATTGAAACATCCAGGTAAAGATCGTGGGCACCTGTGAATTGCCCGACACTTATGGCGCCCGCGAGGATTCCTGCGGCTAATAGACTAGCAATTACATTTTTCAAGAACTGCATATCAGAGACCCTGGTAAAGAAAAGCTGTTTGGAAGTTCAGGTACGTCAGGTTTAAGGCAGTTAGTAGGCTAAGGAATCCCCATGCTTTCGACATCATCAGGTTTCCACGATCAGGTGGACCCATTCTGGCAATGGCGTCTCGCCAGTCTCGTTCGTTGCCATCAAGATTGCCCTCAAGAAGTTTTAGCATTGAGATCGTTAGTGCCCGTTCTCTACTGCTGGAGAAGAACAACGCCATGCCGCTGACGGCAATGCTGAAGACCGACACCAAGAAGCCTCGATCTATCCCGCAGAATCCTAGCAAGGCGCTCTGCAAGTAGGCAGCCACGGCAACAATCGATAGAATAAGGCCGCTCACCGCGATTGAGCTGCCGGGCAACTTGCCAATCATCATTCGCTTGGCCTGAGCGAAGTTCGATAGAATCCGAGCCTCCGCCGCATCAGACTTGCTTAGTGCAGTCAGCCAGCGCCGTTCGGTCAACTGATGAGCCAGAAAGGTTAGGATCAGAATCCCAAGAAGCCCCCCCCAAATCATGAGCAACGTTTTGAGCAACAAAGTCTCTCCTCCCGTTGAAGTGATCCACGTTTGCCTGGTAATTTCCCGTTGACAATGTTAATAGTGCAGGGGACTGCAAGTGTCAACTGAAAAGCTTCGCCACCGGCCTGAAATTGAAGTAGGTTGGGTCTACGGGTCTGAGTGGAGCGCTGCCCATGAAACGGGTGAATTCAGAAGTTGTGGGTCTGCGGCTAGCGCGAGTCGTCGGGTTTCTCCTCGCTCGCTGTCGCTCACGGTCCGGAACCCGACCTACGAGACCTCCTACCGCAGCTGCGGGCCGCAGTCGTAGGTCCGAACCCCTGTGGTTCGGACTCGATGATCTCTCCGACGCCGCGCCCAGAGTGAAGCGCCGCGCAGGAGGCCGTCTTTTCCCATTGACATAGATTACTCTATCCACTATCAATCTCCAGGTCCCACGCATCGCAGCACGACCCCCTGGGGACAGCACATTACGAATCGACCTTGGGGAGGAGAAGTAATGAAGTTCTCGAGACTGGCGCTTTTCTGCGCACTTCTGCTGCTGGCGGGCAGTGACACGCTCTGCGGTGCCTACACCGGCCGCGATTTCTTCCATGATCTGATCAATCCCGGCCGCCGGCAGGGGCTGACCGGGAGATTTGATCTTGCCGGCGGTCTGGTCCATACCAAGGCCGAGCACCCCTCCTGGAGCAAAGACTACACCTCCGATGATGGCGGCGCCGGAGTGGTGTTCGGTGTTGGCTTTGGCATTACCGATCAGTTCATCCTCAGCGGCACGATCAGAGGTCTGGTCTATGGCGAATATGCGCCCCTGGGGGTGATCACCGGACCTTTGGTTCTGCTTTTCGCCGATGAACATATGATAGCGTCGGTCAATCTCAGTTTCTATGTCAACCGGCATACGCCGTCATTGTTCTTCGAAGCCGGTGTCGGCGGCGGTATGATCGGGAATCCTTTTGATGAGGGTGTCATTAACGAGGATAGCGAAGAGGGTCCCGGCCTAATCGCTGGAATCGGCTACGAGTTCAATAAACATATGCAGGTGGAGGTTCATCTGCTCTGGTCACAGAACGCCAAAGAAGACCATGCCAGCAGGGGTCAATGGACCGTAACCACGGTGATGGTTACCTTCGGCGTACTCGGCTACTGATAATCGCAGGGCACGGCTTCGGACCTATGAGAAACTGTCACTCACCGCAGCGGCGGGCCGCAGTCGTAGGTCCGAACCCCTGTGGTTCGGACTCTTCAATTACCGCAGCGGCGGGCCGCAGTTGGCGAGCCACTCCTCGCAAGTGCAGGATGCGTAGGGATCACCGATGAAGATAATCTGAATCAGCCAGACAACATCGCTGATGTTCACTATGCAGTCGCAATTGACATCTGCTGAGCAGATCGAGAATATGGAGCCCTGATTGAAGATGTACTGAATTATTGTCACCGCGTCGGTGATGTTCATGATTTCATCGCCGTTGGCATCTCCCGGCAGGCAACTGCAACAGGGCATGTGCAGGTCACCGTCGATGAGCAGCACCTTCTCCGGGTCAAGTTCACATTGATAGCTGCTGTCGATTGTCGTATCCCCCCGACTCCGGCAGGTGTCGCTATCCCACTCGAGACAGTCTTCCAACAACGTATCGACCAGCAATTCGATACTGCTACAACCGATGAATTCTCCGTTGGAGTCGGTGAACCAGGTGCCCTCATAGTTGATCGTGATCGCTGCATCAAGCGTATCGCAGAGCGAATCGGTCAACAGATCGGTGGTGTAAGCGCGCACCCTGATCAAGGTATCAAACCCCGCCGGGAAGCCGTCGTCACTGGTATACCCGTTGATCTCCACCACCACGCCATCGGCATTGGGAGAATAGACCTCGACGAAATCCCAGTCTGAGGTGATCGAGTTCTCGATATGGAACGGCACCCCGCCGACTTGCATCAACGTATCATATTGCCACAAAGTACAGAGATCGCCATCATAGCTGAGACAGAGCGAGTCGATTAGCCACCAGGTGCTGTCGATCTCAAACCTGACCAGATCCGGCCGGGTTGACTCCAGCCGCAGCTTGAATCCCGCAACTCCGTCGTCGACTTGATTATTAGCCAGCCAGATCGGCACCCAGAGAGTATCGGGCAGGTAGTAATATTCGAGAAGAGTCGGCACAGCTTTGCAGACCAACTCGATGCTGCGGTCATCAGTTCTTACCTGGGCGTCATCAGCGATGACCAGACTTGCAGTTACCAGCAGGGCAATTGCTACGAACAGTGTGGTGCGCATAAATTGTTCCCTCCAGCGATGGGAATGCGTTTTGGATCAATTTCTGTCACGGTAGCAATTTACGTTATCAATCTACGCAGATTCACGTCGTCGCGCAAGGCCTTTTGTCGTCCAAATGCTCCATGTCCTTCCCGGTGATTCTGCTCTGGTCATCCCGGGCTTGACCCGAGACCCAGGGAGAAGAGGGCACGC
>JBDRQZ010000637.1:0-2049 GCA_043826025.1 bacterium
GATGTCAAAGAGCAAGTCCACAGTAAAAGCCACGGTTCTGATTGACAACAAGGAGATCGAGTGGCCTTTCCGCGAGTTGGAGCTCGTCCAGAAAGCCTTCGACCACCACGAGGCGGCTGTCACCGTCGCGCTCGATATTCCCGACCAGGAAGAAAAGAAAAAGTTTGTCGCGCTTGATGATTTTCAAAGCGCGTTGGGTAAGAGCCTGACAATCAAAATCGAACCGGCCGACGAGTATGTCAGCGTTGGCGAGGTCCTGGAGTTTGTCGGCACGGTTTATCATGTTTCGTTCGAAAACGATGTGGAACGCATTAACCGCGTCACCTTCCACGCCTTCAGCCCCACCAAATTTATGGATCATGAAAAGATCAACCATGTCTGGCATGAGCAAAAGCTCGACAGCACGGTGAAAGGAATTATCGGTAAGTATTCGCAGGTGGAGCAGGGCGAGATCAAGATGACTTCTGACGAAGTGCCCTATCTAGTGCAGTTCAAGGAGACCGACTGGAAGTTTCTCTGTCGGCTCTTCTCGCGGGAGAGCATCTGGTTGTATTATAATGGTCGTAAGCTGGTCGGGAGCACCGCCAAGAGCACCGACACGCATACGCTCAACTGGGAAAAGAATATCGGCTCTTTCGATCTCAAAATGAAGATCGATCACCTGGAACACCGCACGGAAGTTTACTGGGAGGGCGCTAAGGAGCAGCAGTTCTCCGATTCGACCAAAGGTTCCTCCTCGACCGATTTCTCCAAGCTGACCAGGCAGGCGCATCAGGTCTCGAAGTCGACTTTCAAGGGCAAATCGGCACAGATCTTTCCGCAGCACGCCCAGGCGACGAGCGAAGTCACCAAGTACATGGTTAACCAGTCGCAGGCGCAAATCGGCGGCCTGGTGCACGCCGAGGTCCAGAGCAACATGCCCTCGATCAAGATCGGCGATACGGTCAAGATCGAAGGAATGAAAGATTTCTGCGGCACCTATTTTGTCACCGAGATCACCCACAATATCTCCGAGGGCAACGACTACAGCAACGAGTTCACCGCGGCGCCTTTGGAGACGGCGCACCCGGAGTGGAAAGCGCCGGCGACCGAGATGCCTCAGCTTCAGGTAGCCGAGGTTATCGACAATGTCGACCCCGACAATCGTTATCGTGTCAAGGTCAAGCTGAACTATACCGATGAAAACGATCAGCAGCTCGAAACCCCCTGGTTGCGGGTGTTGACCGACCATGCCGGCGACAACCATGGCAGTTACTGGCTGCCGGAGATCGGCGACGAGGTGCTGGTCGGTTTCGAGCGCGACAACCCGGAAGTGCCGGTGGTTCTCGGGGCGCTTTGGAATGGCACGGATACGCCCGACGCGGCCTACCCGGAAGATAATGACAATTACAAGGCGATCTACACCAAGGGTGGCAACAAGATCGAAATCAGCGATGAGGATGGTAAGCAGTATATCAAGTTTACCAACTCCGATAAGAATTTGATGTACTTCGAATGTGACGGGCCGAAGATTACGATGCATACCGATGGCGATATCGCAATCGATGCGAAGAAGAATATCAGTGTGAAGGCCGGCGGCGACTACAGCCTTGAGGCGACCAATATCTCCGTTAAGGCCAGTAACAATATCACGGTTGAGGCCGGTGCGGAGATCAAGGAAACAGCGACCGCCAATATCAAGATGAAAGGCGCTAACGTCAAGATCGAGGCCGACTCGACGATTCATAACAAGAGTATGGGATTCAAAGCCGAGGCGTCGATGGGCGCTGAAGTCAAGTGCGGCGGCTCGTCAGTCTGCCTGACCCCGGCGGCGATCTTCATCGTCGGCGGTCCGCTGGTCAATATAAATTCCGGATCGGGTCCCCCGGTCGCGCCAGTCATGTAATGGACCAAGCGCTTAAGGTACCGCTAGAACTAAAGAACTTCCGTTTCGAACGAATCGGACGGCTGGAGAGCTTTGTCAAATTCCTACTGAACACGGTGCCGGGCACCTATCGGCCCGATCCCGATCTCGGCTGTCGCTCTCCCTATTTTTCACCGGAATATACC
>JBDRQZ010000638.1:0-5275 GCA_043826025.1 bacterium
AAACGCCGCCGCCGCCGCTCAAGCTTTACAAACCGAAAGAGATCAAGGCGTTCCTCGATGAGTACGTAATCGGTCAGGAGCAGGCCAAGAAAACGCTGAGCGTGGCTGTCTACAACCACTATCAGCGGCTGTTCCATCCCGAGGCGGCGGCCGAAGTCGAGTTGGAGAAGAGCAATATCCTGCTCTTGGGCGCGACCGGCACCGGCAAGACCCTGCTGGCGCGGACCCTGGCCAAGATGCTCTCCGTGCCTTTCTGTATCGCCGACGCCACCGTGCTGACCGAGGCTGGCTATGTCGGCGAGGATGTCGAGAACATACTCGTAAAACTCTATCAATCAGCGGATTACGACAAGGAACGGACAGAGACAGGGATTATCTTTATCGACGAGATCGACAAGCTCTCGCGGCGCAGCGCAAATCCCTCGATTACCCGCGATGTCTCCGGTGAGGGTGTTCAGCAGGGGTTGCTCAAGATCCTTGAGGGCACAGTCTCCAATATCCCCCCCAAGGGAGGCCGCAAACATCCGGAACAGCCACTGGTGCCGATTGACACCACGAATATTCTCTTTATCTGTGGTGGCGCATTTGACGGTCTGGAAGAAATCATCATGCGCCGGATCGGCAAGAAACGGCTCGGCTTCGGAGTCGACCGCGACGCGCCGGAATTCAAGGACAGCGGCGAGGTCTTCAAGTTTGTTGAGCCAACCGATCTGCTCTCTTACGGCTTGATCCCGGAGTTGGTCGGCCGGCTACCGGTGATCTCTTCGCTGAATGAGTTAAGCGACGAGGCGCTGCTGCAAATCCTCACCGAACCGCGCAACTGTCTGGTCAGCCAGTATCGTAAGCTCTTCGACATGGAAGGTATCGAGCTGGAATTCACGGAGGCCTCTTTACATGAGGTAGTCAAACTGGCGCGCAAGCGTAAGACCGGTGCGCGGGCGTTGCGCTCGATTTTCGAAGAGAAGATGATGGAAATCATGTATGAAGCGCCTTCCTTCCGCAATGTCGAGAAGATCATTGTCAACGTCGAGACCTTTACGCAGAATGCGATGCCGGAGTTGATCCGCAGCTCCAAAAGCAGCCAACAGCGTGCCTGAGTCTGTATCCTGAAATGATCCACGAGTACGGTAACGAGCGACTCAACATCCGCGATCACCTGCCGGTGGTGGCGATGCGCGAGACGGTCATTTTTCCTTATATGGTTTACCCGATGATTGTCGGGCGGCAATTCTCGCTGGAGGCGTTGCAGCAGGCGATGATCGGCGACAAACTGATTCTGCTCCTGGCGCAGAAGCGAAAAGAGGTCGAGCAGCCGGCGGCCACCGATCTCTATCGAGTCGGCACCGTGGCGCGAGTGCTGCAGGTGATGAAGCTGGCGACCGGGACGATGAAAGTCGTGGTCGAAGGTATCTGCCGCGCCAAAGTTCGCCGCCTCACCGATACTGACCGCTACTGGATCGGCCATTTAGAAATAATGGAGCCTACCGATAAAGAGCCGTCGCCACGCGTGGCAGCACTGCAGCGAACGGTGACCAAGCTGTTCAGCGACTATGTCGCGCTGAACCGCCGTCTGCCCGACGAAGTGGTTGGCTACGCGACCAGTGTTGAGGAGGCCGACAAGCTGACCGATATTGTCGCCGCACATCTGCAAATCTCGCTGGCTGAGCGCCAGAAGTTGCTGGAGATCGTGCCGATTCACCAGCGGCTTGAGAGGCTGGCGAAAGTTCTCTCCTCGGAGATCGAAGTGCTCAAACTGGAGCAGGAAATCGACAGCGGCGTCCGGGAATCATTAACCCGCTCGCAGCGTGAGTTCTACCTGCAACATCAGTTGAAGGTTATCAAAGAGGAGCTTGGTCAGGCCGATGATGGCGTCGATGTCGAGGAGTATGAGGAGAAGATCCTCAAAGTAAACCTCTCGGAGGAGGCGCGCGAGAAGGCGATCGATGAGGTTAGTCGACTCGCCAAGATGCACTCCTATTCGGCGGAAGCGGCCGTGATCCGCGCCTATCTGGACTGGCTCCTGGGACTGCCCTGGGGCGAAGTCACCAAGGATCGTCGCGATTTCAAGAGGGTCGAAGCGATTCTCGACGCCGAACACTATGGGCTCGAAAAAGCGAAGCGCCGGATTACCGAGCATTTGGCGGTACTGAAGTTGGCCGGCAATGTCAAGGGCCCGATTCTCTGCTTGGTCGGACCTCCCGGGGTTGGCAAAACTTCACTGGGTCGCTCGATCGCCAACGCCATGGATCGCAAGTTTGCGCGGATGTCTCTGGGCGGAGTCAAGGATGAGGCGGAGATCCGTGGTCACCGGCGCACCTATGTCGGCTCGTTGCCGGGTCGGATTGTGCAGATGCTGAAGAAGGTCGGCAGCTCTAATCCGGTCTTCCTGCTCGATGAGGTCGACAAAATCGGCGTTAGTTTTCAGGGCGATCCGGCGGCCGCGCTGCTGGAGGTACTCGACCCCGAGCAAAACGCCACGTTCCAGGATCATTATCTTGAATGTGAATTCGATCTCTCGCAAATACTGTTTATCACGACTGCCAACACGATGGCGGGCATCCCACCGGCGCTTCTGGATCGCATGGAGATCATCGAACTGCCCGGCTATCTCGAGTATGAGAAAATCGGGATCGCGCAGGGATTCCTGATTCCCAAGCAGAAAATGGAATGCGGCTTGATCGACAAGCGGATCAACCTCGCCAAATCGGTGCTGCAAGCCTTGATTCGCGATTACACGCGCGAGTCGGGGGTGCGCGAACTGGAACGCAAGATCGGCGCGATTTTCCGCCAGTTGGCACAGAAGGTCGCACGTGGCGGTCGCCAGAAGTCCTTCACGATCACCAAGAGTGACCTGCCCAAGTATCTCGGCGCGCCGCGCTACCATGAAATGTCAATCGGTGCGACAGTTGTCGGTAAATCACTCGGACTGGCCTGGACTCAGGTCGGCGGCGAAATCCTGCCGATTGAGGTCTTGCTTACTCCGGGCAAAGGCAAGCTGACTTTGACAGGCAAGCTGGGCGAAGTGATGCGGGAATCGGCGCAGACGGCTTTGACTTTGATCAAATTTCACGCGAAGCAGATCAAGATCGATCTCGGCGTTTTCAGAGACAACGATATCCACCTGCATGTGCCGGAAGGCGCGGTCCCCAAAGATGGGCCCTCGGCCGGAACCGCGATTTTGGTGGCTTTGACCTCGGCGCTGACCGGCAAGCTGCCCGCCAAATCGCAGGCCTACAGCGGCGAAATCACCCTGACCGGCGAAGTATTGCCGGTCGGTGGGCTGAATGCCAAGCTGATCGCCGCAGCGCGAGCGCATATCGGCAAGGTGCTGGTTCCGGCTCGCAATCAGGCGGAAATCGAAGAACTGCCAAAAGAATTGCTCGAGAAACTGGAAATCGTCTATGTCAAACAGGCCCGCGAAGTTTTAAAGCTTGCCTTCGGACTCTAGTCCTCCTATCTTTCGACACCGGTGAACAAGTGAAGAGGTTTTCTTGAAACTAACAGAAGTTTCTCTGGTTAAGACCGCCTACCTGCCGGAGCAGTTGCTGCTGTATGGTCAGCCGCAGGTGGCATTTGCAGGTCGCTCCAATGTCGGCAAGTCGTCGCTGCTCAATCAAATACTGGGCCGCAAGAAGCTGGCCAAGGTCTCCCAAACTCCAGGCAAGACCCAGTCGATCAATTTCTTCCTGGTCAATGAGCGCTACCATTTTGTCGACCTGCCCGGCTTCGGCTATGCCAAAGCGCCGAAAACGGAGCGGGCGCGTTGGCGGGCGCTGGTGGAAGCGTATTTCAACAAAGCGGAGTCGCTGCGGGGTCTGGTGCATCTGATCGACATCCGGCATGAACCGACGGCGCTCGACCGCGAATTGCATGAATGGACTTCGACCCTGCCGTTGCAGCGGCTCTATGTTTTGACCAAAGCGGACAAACTCTCCCGCCAGAAGGGGATCCAGGCGCAGGCGGGACTGCGCAAGGCGTTCTCGCTGGGGGAAAGCGATGTAGTTTGCTTTTCGGCAATGACCGGCTCGGGGAAACCTGAGATTCTGAATTGGATAGCAGCAATCTTCAACTGATAGTATAGGTGCGAGTATTATGGCCAATCGAGTAGTTCTGGGTTTGCACTGGGGCGATGAGGGCCAAGGCAAGATCGTCGACCGTTTGTCGCTGGAAGCTGATATTATTGCCCGCTGTCAGGGCGGTGCAAATGCCGGCCACACGGTCTGCATCGGCAAAGACAAGTTTATCCTCCATCTGATCCCCTCCGGCATTCTTCATCCGGGCAAAATCTGCGTGATTGGCAATGGCGTGGTGCTCGACCTTTTCCAGTTGTTCGCCGAGATACGCGAGCTGGAGGATAGAGGGATCGACACCAGCGGGCGAATTCTGATCTCCGGTCGCACTCATCTGGTGATGCCCTATCATAAGATCGTCGAGTCGGTGGATGAGGCCGCGCGCGGGGTCGGCGCGATCAACACCTCGAAACGGGGGATCGGGCCTGCTTATATGGACAAGGTCGGACGCTGCGGGGTGCAACTGATCGACATTTTCGATGACCAGATCTTGCGCGACAAGATTGAATTCGCGCTCAAGTGCAAAGCCCACCTGATCGAGCAACTGCCTGAAGCTGAGCGGCCGCAGACGGAGCATACCTTTGCCGCGATCACTGAGATGAGGGATCGAGTTAAAGGCATGGTCACCGAAGTCTCCGAGTATCTGGGCGAAGCGGTCGAGCAAGGCAAGTCGATCCTGTTTGAGGGGGCTCAAGGGACACTGCTCGATATTGATTTCGGCACCTATCCCTTCATCACCTCCTCGAACTCGACGATTGGCGGTATTCTCACCGGCCTTGGGGTCGGCCCGAAGCAGTTGCACCGGATCACCGGGATTGTCAAGGCCTATCAGACCAGAGTCGGCAACGGCCCCTTCCCTACCGAGCTGACCAACTCATTGGGCGAATCGCTGCGTGAGAAGGGCGCGGAATATGGCGCCACCACCGGACGGCCGCGCCGTTGTGGCTGGCTCGATCTGGTACTGCTCAAGTACTCGGCGCGAATTAATGGTGTCGATGATCTGGCGATTATGAAACTCGATGTACTCGACGAGATGGAGCAGATCAAGGTCTGTGTGGGTTACCAACTCAATGGCGACCGACTTGATACTCCGCCGCAGTCGGCGCTCTATTTCGACCGGCTGGAGCCGATCTTTGAAATTCTCCCCGGCTGGCAGAAACCGGTACATGGTTGCCGCAGCTATGATGAACTCGACCCGAAAGCGA
>JBDRQZ010000639.1:0-4768 GCA_043826025.1 bacterium
TTCAAGAACCGTTTCTATGTGCCCAACAACTGTGTGCTCTCCGTTTGCGGCGACTTCGATCCGGTGGAATTAAAAGACCTCATCGTCAAGTACTATGGCGACTGGAAGCGCGGCGTGCCTTACACACCGCAGATCGAGACCGAACCGCCGCAGGAACATGAATGGGTTCAGAACTACGTTTGGAAGGATGCGCAGACGGTACCGCTGTTGCAGCTGGCCTGGCACACCGGTGCGGCCGGCTATGATTTGCAGCGACTCGCAGCGCTGCAGCTCTTGAGCGATATGCTCTGCTCACGCTCGGGGCGCTTGACCAATCTGCTTAAGAATGACCTGGCCTGGGTCGAATCAATCTCCGCTGATGCCCAAATGATGAAAGATCCCGGTCTTTTTGTGATCAGTGCGCGGCTCTCAGCCACCGCCGACCTGGAATTGGTGAGCGACACCATCCTCACCCGCCTGTCGAATTTGCAGGAGATGCCGGTATCGGCCGCAGAGCTGTCCCGGGCTCGTAACAATCGGCGGGCGCAGCTACTCTACCGGCTGGAACGCCCGGCGGGAATTGCCGGCTCGCTGGGCTACTACCAATTGCTGACCGGCGACTGGCAGGGCCTGTTGCGGCTTTCGGACGCCTATGATGCGGTTACCCCTGAACAACTGCAGCAGATTGTTGCCGAAGTGTTCACTGAGAACAACCGGACGGTTGTCACGCTCGCGCCCAAACTTGCTGCCGGAGAAGGAGAGTAGTCATGCGTCACGGAAAACTTATTCTCGCTCTGGGCCTGCTCGCTCTGGCCGCCGCCGCTTTGTTGCTCTCCTGTGAATCGCAGCAGCCGTTGGGGGTCATCACTGTCGATAAACCGGGTATACCGCTGGTCCACTTTCGTGTGATGGTCAATGCCGGATCGGCGTTTGATCCCGATGACAAACCGGGACTCGCCTATTTCACCGCGCACCTGCTCGACAAAGGCACCAGGAGTTTCAGCCGCTCGCAGATCGAGTCGCGGCTCGACAATATCGGCGCCACGCTGGAAATCGAAGTTGGCAAAGAAACGGTAGTTTTCAAGGGCAAGACCCTCTCTGAAAATCTTGAGCAGTTCTACGCGATCTTTTTGGAGATGCTGACTGCTCCCACTTTCCCGAAAGCGGAGATCGCATCGGCGAGGCAGGATCAGCTTGAGGCCATCGGTCGCATCCGTGAGGATGACACTCAGCTCTCGCTGGCGGTGTTTGAGAATGTGATGTTCGAGGGGCACCCTTATGGTCATATCGTGCAGGGCAGCGAGTCGGCGGTGTCCGGCTTTACCCGTGAGGATGCACTCGATTTCTATCGCAAGTACTACCTGCAGGGCAATCTCTACGCTGGTATCGGCGGCGACATCAATGACAGCCTGACCGTGCGTCTGCGCCGCGATCTGGCAGTGCTGCCGGAAGGTCATATCGTGCGCTGGCAGGATGCGCCCCGCTACTGCCGCGGCCATCGCGTGGTGTTGGTGGAGAAAGAGAACCGCACGCAATCGCAACTGCGAATTGGGCATCTGCTCGATTGCGACCGTCGCGACGCCGACTACTTCCCGCTGCGGCTGGCCGGTTGCTGGCTGGGTGAGCATCGCGAGGGGTTCGGGCATCTCTTCAATGCCGTGCGCGAGGATCGCGGGCTGGCCTATGGTGCCTATGCCTATACCGAGTATTTCGAGCAGGCCGGCTGGTCGAAACAGGCTGACAACGGCATCGTCCGCAACTATCAGTATTTCCATATGTGGACCTATCCCAAGGAAGAGAACTTCGAGTTTTGTTTCAAGCTGATGACCCGCGATCTGGAAGCTCTCAGCCAGAATGGGATCGGCATGGATGATTTCACTCTGGTGCAGGAGTATGTGCGCAACAGCTACGCTTTCCTGGTGGAGACTCCCGACAAGCAGCTTGGGATGTTGATGGATGAGCGTTGGTATGACACTCCCGACTTCGTGTCGACCTATCAGCAGCGGGTTGCGGCAGTCGGGCGCGAGGCGGTCAATCAGGCGGCAGCCAAATATCTCAAGCCGAATGATCTGCTGTATGTCGCAGTGGTCTCCGATGGTGAGGCGGCGATGGCGCAGTTACTGACTCCGGGCGCCGAGTTGCAGTTACCTTCCGGTACCGAGGAAGGTGACTTGGCTACCATCAATGCTGAGATCAAACGCTACGAACTGGGGCTCAACCCGCAGGATATCACGATCATCCCGGCGGAGGAGCTCTTCAGGTAGGTCAAGCTCTCTGGGAGCTTGACAATTGCACCAAGTGCGCGGCGGAGCTCCCGGTATTGAAGTTGCGGCTGGTCCTGCGCGAGTTAGTTAGAACGAGCGTGTGACCTGCCGCCAAGGTCTGTACGTCAGGTGACACGCTCCGACGAAGTCGGGGCGCAGCACCTGACACAACCGGCGGCAGCTAACTCACCAACAAAGATGGCTCTTCGATCCAGCGAATCCCCCACTCTTGCGAGTGGGGTACCGAACGCGCTACCTGCTGTTCAACCGATTGAGCCGGCGATTCCAGACGTTCCTTCAAGCTACAAGAAAGAGGCCTCTAAGCGCAAGAGCACAAATTAAAACGGGCGGGAATTGCTTCCCGCCCGCGCAGATAACATCCGATGCATTATGTGGAAGATTAATCTTCCTCTTTCTTCTCCTTGATGACCTCAGGCTCGCCGCCTTCACCTTCAGCCTCTTCACCTTCGCCCTCTTCGCCTTCAGCGCCCTCTTCCTTAACCTTCGAGACAATCGGCGGCTGCACGGTAACAATCGTGCGCGCCGGATTGGTAAGGATCTCGCCTTTTTCAATGCTCAGGTCGGAGACATGCAGCGCGTCATTGATTTCGAGCGCCGTAACGTCGATTTCGATGTAGGCCGGGATATCATCGGGCAGACAACTAACTTCAATCTCACGCCGCACAATTTCCAGCATGCCGCCGGTCTTGACACCCACGGGGATGCCGATAATCTTGATCGGCACATCGACATGCAGCTTCTTGGTCGGGTCGATCCGGAGGAAATCGACATGCAGCACGTCCTCGGTCACCGGGTGACGTTGAATGTCTTTGAGCAGTACCTTTTCCGGCTTCGCTTGGCCGACGGCCAGCTGGATAATCACATTGCCGCGGCCGGCGGATTTCAGCAGTCGTATCAATTCACGACTCGGAACTCCCAGCCTTTGCGGCCCCTCTTTGCGGCCATAGAGGATTGCGGGTACTGTGCCGGCGGAGCGCAGCTTACGCGCCACACCTTTGCCGGAACTATCCCGCTTTTCGACCGCCAGCGACACCTCTTGCATTATAACTCCTGATTCCTGGTTCTATCTCAATCAAACAACTTCGAAACCGACTCTTCATGCCAGATGCGACGGATTGTCTCGCCCCACATTTCCGCCGTCGACAATACGGTGAACTTGGGCGGCAGTTTGGTCTCGCCACGATAGATCGTATCGGTGATCACCATCTCCGTGATCGTCGAATTCTCGATCAGCTCGATCGCCTCACCCGAAAGTACACCATGTGTGACACAGCAATAGATATCCAGCGCCCCATGCTCTTTGAGCGCCAGCGCGCCCTTGACCAGCGTACCACCGGTGTCGACCAGATCGTCGCGCAGCACGACATTCTTGCCTTTGACATCGCCGATGATATTCATCACCTCGGCCTGATTATCTTCAGGGCGACGCTTGTCGATAATCGCCAGTCCGCATTTGAGCTTCTTGGCAAAAGCGCGCGCCATTTTGATCGAACCGACATCGCCGGAGACCGCGACGATATCTTCGACCACCTTAGCCCGGAAATAGTCGTAGAAGATCTGGCTGGCGTAAAGGTGATCGTGCGGGATGTCGAAAAAGCCCTGCAACTGCGAGGCATGCAAATCCATCGTAATAATCCGGTTGGCGCCAGCGGAGGTAATCAGATTGGAAAGCAGCTTGGCGGTAATCGCCACGCGCGGCTGGTCTTTACGATCCTGACGGGCATAGCCATAGTAGGGGATCACCGCTGTGATCCGCATTGCCGAGGCGCGCCGGGAGGCATCCAGGAGAATGAGCAATTCCAGCAGGTTCTCAGCCGGCGGATGAGTCGGCTGAATGATGACCAGGTCGGAACCGCGGACATTCTCGTTGATCTGGACCTTGACTTCCCCATCAGAGAAGCGGCTGACCTCACATTCGGTCAGATGGACCCCGCAGTATCTCGCGATTTTCTCGGCCAGCGGCTTGTTGGCCGATCCGGCAATTATTTTCAACGCTTTTTCCATTCGCTCTCCTCACCCGTGCGCCGGACATACCGGTCTCACTATCCGCAAAAAAGAGAGCTTGCAGTATAATAGCGCCTGCCGAAAAATCAAGCCGAAAAAGAGGCCGCCCGAGCCGTTTTCGGCGGGTTGCTTCAGGGCGCCGGAGTCAGTTCGGGCTAGCGGCGGGCCAGTGGCAGCCAGGCGGCGATTTGGCCCCGGTGATGAATTTCATGGTCGAGATTGCCGCGAACGATCACCCACCAGACCGAAACCGTGCCGCCAAAGCGGTCATCGGGGATCTTTTGGCGCAGTTGCGCGGCACTGAGAGCAGCGATTAATTCGGAGCGCTGTCGTCCGCTTTGCTCTAAAACGTTCAGCATGCGCTCATAGTCGGCGCGGGATTCGGGAGAGGCCGATCCGGCAGAACCGGTGATGCTTGCCAGTGAATGATCCTCCAGTTTCCGGGCCATCCAGCTATCGGCATCGAGCAGATGCTGGGCGAGATCGGCGAAACTCATTGC
>JBDRQZ010000640.1:0-8306 GCA_043826025.1 bacterium
GACATCGGTGGCCAGCCTGATCGAAGACAATTCTACGAAAGTTTTGTCGAAAGAGCGATGGATCTGGGTTGGGCAAGTATCTGGTTCCTCAAGTTAAACAAAGAGTACTTGGCGTATGAGATATTACTTCGACGAGGTCCAGGAGCTCTCGGCTTAGCTGTCGACTATGACCTGCAATTCCGAAAAAGCGCGCCAAGCGTCGTATTGCGCAGTTTCATTCTCGAATCACTGGCTGGCGATGGTGTCAGAGAATATGATTTCGGTGGTGCAGATTATGACCACAAGCTGCAGTGGACCAAACGAATTCGACCCCATGTTCGCCTCTGGCTTTTCAACCAGCGACTTAGGTCGCGGTTGCTTTTCCGGGTCAAGAGGCGACTGGTGGGCAAGGGCGTCGCTACGCCCGACGAGCAGGCAACGGATGGCGACGAGTAGCCTGATGCGGGTGCTCAAGCGGCTGCTGGTCGCCCTGCTCTATTATAGCGGTGTCCTTGGTCTCTGGATGCGCAGGTTGCAGCGACAGACATCCGGCACGGTCGGATTAGTTCTTGCTTACCACCACATTCGTGACGCTGCTGGTGGACAGTCGGCACCTTTGTCGGAATTAGAGAGTGGGGTCACACTCGCGGCATTTCTTGAGCAGGTTGCCTACATTGTCCGCAACTTCGAAGTACTCACCGTCTCGGAGCTGCTGGATCGGTCCTTGAGGCAGAGTGCCGGCACGCGTATCCCGCTGGCGATCAGCTTTGACGATGGTTATCGCTCGGTTTACAGCGGCGCATATCCTGTACTCGAAAAAGCATCAGCAAAGGCCACAGTGTTTGTACCCTCAGGCTATGTCGATACCGAGCGTCGATACTGGTGGCTGGATCTCTCCCGGTTCTTCGCGAATGCAACCCGCGAGAGTATTAACCGACTAGTAGGCGAGCTCCGCGCCAAGCAGATTGATGAGAAGTTGATTGAGTTGCTGGTCGACTTACAGGCAGAGACTCTTGCGGAGCGCATATTCTGGCGTGGCAAAATCGCGTTGCGGTTGGACAAGATGGGTGAGCATCAGCGACAGATAGTGACGGAAATCATCGCCAGCCTGACTGAGGCAAAGTCGGGAGACGAGCAAACGCTGGTCCTTACGAGTTCACAACTCAAAAAGCTGGCGACCGACGGTTGGGAAATCGGCGCCCACACCGTAAATCATGTTGAATTGACCAGCGTCGACTCGGAAACAGCGCTGCAAGAGCTGAGCAATGACAAACAGGCACTTGAAAGCAACCTTGGGGTTACGATTCAGGGTCTGGCATACCCCTACGGCCGTTTCGGTGAGGCGGCAATGGTCTTGGCGAGAAGAGGCGGCTACAAATACGCGGTAACAACAACATCGGCGGCGGTCACGGCCGATTCAAACTGTTACGCAATCCCGAGAATCAGCATTGGGTTGAATCCCACATTACCGCAGTTCGCTTTCACTCTTTGTCGCACGTTGCGTCAGAGTTGGCGTCAATACTCGCTTAATAGGGGTTGCCACTAAGATGGACGATCTCCGACAACCGCCTCGATTCCATAACCAGGTGATCATCTACGCGGTCGGGCAGGCCCTTAATTACGGCATCGGCTTCTTTCTGCTGCCTCTCTATAGCCGCCTGATGCCGGCAGAGCAATATGGCATTCTGGAGATAATCAACCGTACGATCGAGATCACTGCGATTCTGCTGCTCACCCAGTTTGCGGTCGCTTTCATTCGATTCTACCGTGATAAACCGGATGTGGAACATCGCCGCCTGGTCACTTCCACCTGCATCTATCTGGTCGCCGGTGTCTCGCTGGTGATGGGCGGTGCGATGGCTTTGGCCCGCGAGCAACTCTCACTGCTGCTGTTTCAATCCGATGGCTACTCGGCCTATTTCGGTTTGGCGGCAATCAAGTATGTGACCGGGATGGCCTACATCATCCCTCTGGTCTATTTCCAGGCGCGCGAGGAGCCGGGTAAATACATCGTTATTTCCGCGGCAAGCTTCGGCGGACAACTCGGACTTAACATTCTGTTACTGTATCTCAAGGATGACAAAGTTGCGGCAGTGCTGATGGCCTCGATTATTGCGCACTCGGTGTTCCTACTTACTGTGGGCACTTGGGTCTTTTTGCGTTCAGCACGCCGGTTCAGCATGAAAATCGCTAAGCAACTTATCAGTTTCTCTTGGTCGTTCACGTTTCTCGGTGTCTATGCATTCATATTCACCAATGGAGACAGATACTTTCTCAACGAGTTTTGCGGTAAGACGGCCACCGGGCTTTATGCCTTCGGCTACAAACTCGCGATGGTCCTTTACGCCTTCGTTTACGCGCCAATCATTCGGGCCTGGAATGCGAAGATGGTGGATGTGATGCGTCGCCCGGATGGTGAGGCCCGCCTGGCCAGACTTGCATCATACGCGCTTCTTCTCTATAGTTTCGTAGGTCTGAGCATGGCGATTTACAGTCGCGAAATCATCGGTATCTTGATGGATCCACGCTACTTCGACTCATATCGGATTGTGCCGGTTGTGCTGCTGGCCTATGCGTTTGCTGGGATGGCGGTGTTCTTTGATACCAGTCTTTACATTTCGAAGCACACATACCTCAAAATCTGGAATTTTATCACGACAGCCGGCTGTCTTATCCTCTACTATCTCCTAATTCCCCGCTACTGCGGAATCGGTGCCGCGTGGGCAACCGTCGGCACTTACATTCTTGTAGCGGTGGCTGCCTGGATTTATGCCCAGTGTACTCTACCGGTGTCTTACGAATTCAAGAAGATGGCGATGATCCTGATGCCGGCAATCGCGATGTATGCGCTCAATGTCGAATTGGAGGATCGTTTCGCCGAGGAGTGGAGTTTGATCGCGTTGCTCGCCGCGAAGGCCGGGCTGGTGCTATTCTATGTCGGCACGATGTTCCTGCTGCGAGTTGTGGAGCCTGAGGATATGGATCGGCTGCGGGAAATGGCCGGCGAGCTGCGGGGACGATTCAGCAGCCGCGACCGAGACCTGCCGACGAGTCCGCCACTCGACTAGCTCCGACTCTGCCTCAACTTCGAGTAATAGTCTGCGTGCGCTGCGATCATACGGTCGACCGAAAATTCCCTCTCGACTCGTTCCCTGCCCTGCCGCCCCATTAGTTGGCAAAGCTCAATGTCTGCGAGTAGCCTGCTTAAGCGCTCGGCAAGCGCCTGTGGCTCGGCGATTGGAACCAGAAACCCGGTCTTGCCTTCCACGACCAGTTCGCGATTCCCGCCAACATCGGTGGCGACCACCGGCAGGCCGGCGCTCATGTACTCCAGAATGGCATTCGAGCAGCCCTCGGAGCGTGAGGTAAGCACACCGATTCTTGCCTGATTCAGCAAGCTCGCGACATCCGCACGACTGCCAAGAAATTCGATGTGCCGACTGACCTCAAATCTCTGGGCGAGATTTTCAAGCTCCCTCCGCAAGGGCCCCTCACCGAGAATCGCGATCCGGAGATCGGGGAACTTGCTCTTCAGCAGCGCCACCGCCTCGAGCAATGTGCCGACCTGTTTCACCGGTCGCAGATTGGCGACCATGATGATGTCGTAGGTCTTGCTTTGATCAGACGTCGCAGCATGATTGAGGGCGACCCCATTGTAGATGACATCAAAGCTGCCGCGAGGTATCCCCTCGATCCCGGAGATCGCATCGGCCACTGCGTTGCAGTTGGCGAGCCAACGGGTCGGGTAACGATTGGACAGCTTCAGGAGAAACTTTTGCTTTGCACCGTAGGCGTAGCCGAGGTTCCGTCTTGCGGCCACGATCTGAGTGATTCCCGCCTGGCGCGCTGCACCACCACCAACGAGGTCGGCTTCGAGAAAGAAAGTGTGAACGATATCGATCCTGAGCTCGCGCATCCGCGACGCCAATTCGCGTCTGGCCTTGAGCATACGCGGCGCAAGCACGCGATAGAGATGGAGACAGGTTGTCTCACAGATGAAATCATCGGCACGAAGATACTCGCAATCCTGCAGGCTGACCAGATATGGTTCGAAGCGATCGCGATCAAGACCTTCGATCAGGGTCAGCAGGCTCTTTTCGGTCCCGGCGCGAGCATCGCCGAGAGAGCCGATGACGTACATGATCTTGATCTTTGTCTCGCCGCTCATCGTCGCCTGACCCAGGGGCCGCAAAGAAAGCCGCAGCCCAGGGCAAAATGAATGATCGGAAACACTGCCAGCAGTTCAGGTATGATTTCTTCGCGTTTCTGATGAAGGAGATAGGCTGACGTGGCCATCACCAGCACCGCATAGATCAGATACAGAACCAACAGGATCATCGCGAAGGGCGGATGTACGACAGCCCAGAACAAGATTAGTGGTAGCCCAAGCGCCATGAGTGGTGGCAACAGCGTGCCCAGGCCTAAGGTGCGTGGATGCTTGCGGAAGAGTCGCCAGCGACCGATCCCATAGCGCCACAACTGTCGCCATAGGGCAGCGGCGCTCTGACGCGGCGCGTACTGCACCGTCAACTTCGGCGAAATGAAGGCCTCAATGCCGGCGAAATCGACACGGGTATTGAGTTCGACATCCTCGCAGGCATCGAAACGCTCATCGAATCTGCCGATCTGGTCGAAGACACTGCGATGGTACATCGCGCCAGAGGAGGCTGCCGGGATCTTGATTTCCTCATCGGTGTAAATCGTCGAGTCGAGTCCATGCCCCAACCAACTTGCTCGCGCTGCCGCGACCGCCTGGCCGAACCTGTTGCTGGGCTCCATCGTCAACGGCTGCGGTCGACAAAGCACCTTCACCCCACTTTGCGCGAAGATGTCGAGCATATCGGCCAGCAGGGTTTCGCTGGGGATCTGGCAGTGACCATCGATGAAGATCAGGTACTCGCCACGCGCGTGCTCGATACCGAGATTACGGGCGGCGGATGAGAGTCGAGCTGGATTGGTCAGAAAGGAAAAATTGGCGAATTTGCCGGCATAGTGCTGGGCGACATCGGCAGTGGCATCCTCCGACATGCCGTCGACAACGATCACCTCATACTGATCCTGAGCGAGCGTCTGATGGGCGAGATCGTCCAACACCTGCCCCAGATGAGCCTCTTCATTGCGGACCGGCAGGATGACACTAACACGCAGACGCGCTTCACCAGCAGATGCCATGATAGTTGTCTCCCATTTGCGCGGGATCCGGCACAATGCGGGCGAAGTCGATCAGTTGACGATCCGTCAACTTGCGCACGGCAGCGGCGTATTCCTCCTCGCGATTGCCGACGATGATCACTTCGGAATTGTGGATGACATCCTCGGCCGAGCTGGCGAAGAGTTTCTCAATGTGGGGGATTTCACTTTCGATGTATGATTTGTTCGCACCGAACAGGCGCGCGATGTTGACATGTTTGTCGTAGATCAGCAACTCATACCCCTTGCCCAGGAGTCGTTCGGCCAGCAGAACCAGGGGTGATTCACGCAGGTCATCGGTACCGCCCTTGAAAGCCAGCCCCAAAAAGCCGATCTTTTTCGAGCCGAACGAGGTCGCTAGTCTGAAACCCTGCTCCAACTGTTCCTGATTCGAGTGGGGCACGGCGCTCAGGAGCGGCGCGCTGTAATCGAGACGTTTCGCCAGATAGAGTAAGCCGCGGATGTCCTTGGGCAGGCAGGAGCCACCGTAAGCAAAACCGGGATTGAGATACATGCCGGAGAGGTTCTGCTTCTCGTCCATCTTGAATAGCCGCATGACATCGTAGCCGTCGATCCCGAGTTGCCGCGCGATAATACCGATCTCGTTGGCGAAGCAGACTTTCAGCGCGTGATAACTGTTGCAGACATACTTGAGCAACTCGGCGGTCTTGATGCTGGTCAGTTCGAGTGGCGCGCTTAAGAACGAGTAAAGCGATTCGACAACCTGGGTGGCAGGCTCCGACTGAAGCCCCACGACCGTAAAAGGTGGATTATAGAAATCGGAGACACTGGTGCCTTCACGCAGAAACTCCGGGTTGAAACAGACATCGAAATCGAGATAGATCTTCTTGCCGGAACTCTCCTCGAGAAGCGGAATGACCTGCCCTTCGGTCGTCCCGGGCGGAATCGTGGAGCGATAGATCAGCGTGTGAAAACCGGATTTGAGTTTGAGCAGTTGCCCGATTTTCTCAGTGACCCGTAGGATATAGGTCAGATCGACGTCGCCATTATCGCGCGAAGGCGTACCCACACAAATCAGCGACACATCCGTATCGAGGATCGCCGCCTTCGAATCGAGCGTCGCTGTCAGGCGCCCCTGCTCGACCACCTCATGCATGATCTCGCCGATTTTTTCTTCGACAATCGGGCTTTGACCCGCATTGAGCATCTCGACTTTTTCGCGGCTGATGTCAACCCCGATAACCTGGTGCCCCTGCCGAGCCAAACAGGCGGCGGTGACCGCCCCCACGTAACCAAGTCCAAACACTGAAATCCGCATTAGTCTTTCACTTCCACTGTCTGCCGCGAGTCCTTCGAAGCGGTCCGCAATGACTGCAAACCGTCGTGCAGAATCGCGGCAGCATGATTCCAACTGTATCGTTCACGCACCAGTCGTAGACCGGCACTCGCAATTCTATTTCGTTTCTTGTCATCCTGCAACAAATCTCTGATCGCAGCGGCAAACTCGGCGGCAGTGTCGGCGAGTACCAGATGTTCGCCGTCGGTCAACGGCAGACCCTCGGCGCCAATTGAAGTCGCGACCACACATTTACCCATCGCCAGAGCCTCATAAATCTTGATCCGGGTGCCGCCGCCAACCCGCAAGGGCACCAGGAAAAGCTGCCCGGCAGCAACATGGGGACGAACATCGGGGACGGTACCGGTCACGCTCACCGAGACGTCACCGGCAGTGACCGCCCGAATCTCCTCCGGTGGGCGTCTGCCGACCACACTGAGCGTCACCTCTGGAATTTCGGCTTTGATCTTCGGATAGATCTCGCGATAGAACCACCAGAAAGCGTCGATATTCGGCATCCAGTCCATCGAGCCGGAGAGCACCAGATGATTGTCGTGCTCAGTGTCTTTAATGGGCTGAAAGTACCCGATATCGACACCGGTCGGGATTGTCAGAAACATGCTGACACCGAACGATTCACGCAACAGTTCCCCATCTTCGGCAGAGACCGTAAGCACCAGATCAAACTGAGCACCGGCCCAGCGTTCAAAATTGGCCATGCGGCGTTGCTCGTAGATCAGATAGAGCTTCTTGAGCGGATTGCGCGCCACCTGCGCATGCCGCCGCCAAATCACCGTCTCGACATTGTGTTCGAACAGCACGCTAGGGATGTCGCGCAGGAGCGGTGCGCACCAGGCCATTTCGAGAAAGTCGCAAACGACAACGTCGTAGCCTCTGGAGGCAAGAAGCTGCGCAAGCCTCTGCTTGAACCGAGCAGTCGCGTACTTCCGCGCGACATAGGGGCGAGTCGAGAAGAGACCAAAGAGGACGCGCAGCCAGAATCTCAGACCGCTCTTTTTCTCTTCGGCGCGCTCGATGCCGATTGGCTCGATGCCGGCATCTCTCATCTGGTCGATAGTCGTTTGATCGAGGTCGAGCGGCACGTAGGAGAGGAAGCTCACCTCCGCTTGTTTTGCCAACTCAAACAGCAGGTTCTTGGTGCGAATCTTGCCGCCGGTATCGGCCGGCAGCGGAAAATCTGATTTGATCCAGAGGATTTTCATCGTGCCACCAGAGAAATACCGGAGTGAGACTCGCCCTTGATGAAAATGCGGTGCCAGAGTTCGAGGTTCAGAAGCGTCCAGATGCGGTCGGCATGGTTGTACTTGCCGCTGCGGTGCAAATCGAAATACTGCTCGATCTGTGCTCGATCAAAGTTCTGCAAGCAGAAGGAATCGGTGGCAAGCACGACGTCGCGCGCAGTGTTGTAATAGTCTTCGCGGAACCACTTCGCAATCGGCACCGGGAAACCGGCTTTGGGCCGGGTCAGAATTGGCTTGGGAATCTGATCTCCCAGCGCCAGCCGCAACAACCGTTTGGTGTTGAAGCCTTTGATTTTCAGGCGGTCGGGCAGCGTGAAGGCAAACTCCACCAGTTCATGATCGAGAAACGGCACCCGCGACTCAATCGAGGCCGCCATCGACATCTGGTCCTGCTTCATCAGCAGCTCGAGCAGGTAGGTTTTGATATCCGCATAGAGCAGCTTGCCAAGCAGCGTTTGCTGACCGGAGCGCTGGAAGTGATCATTGAAGCCGCGGTAAACGGTCTGTGCTGCGATGCTGTTGCCCTCGCCGAGCAGCGCCCCAAGTTGCGGCCGCGCAAATGTCGCATAGTTGTCGAG
>JBDRQZ010000641.1:0-9010 GCA_043826025.1 bacterium
GACTCTTCGGCGAAGAATGAAGAAATATAGCATAAAGACACCGCCGGACAGACTGTGAGCCAGTCCAGTCTGCCAAAGTGCAAGTTTGCTTGCCGGCTCCGGCAGGTGTAACTCACCACCTTTCAAGCCCCTTACCGGACAGATCGCCTGGTCTTGCCACACCCGGCAAGTTTTGGTTCTGAAAGCCGTAATCCAAATCGACGCCATCTGCGCAAAGCTCTCGCAACAAGTGACTTACAAATCTGGAGAGATGGGACGGAATCGGCACACGATTTGATAGAGGTTCCTTTGAGTGCAACCCAAGAACGCTCATAGGAGGAGTCATGCACAGGTCTAGGTCTTTCTTCGTTCTGGTCGTTTCAGTCACTATCGGCCTACTGGTGTTTTCAACGTTGGGTGTTGTGCAACCGACATCTATCGCGCTCGCAGAGGGTAATGGCCCGGGAGGCTGTGAGGACGATACTTGCCCGCCTGATACCAACGAGCCGAGTCTTAGTGTTGCGCCAACCGATGCGGCAGCTAATATTGTGTCACTACTGCTCGGTTGGCTGTTGCTGTAGTTCGAGCGGCCAAGCGCAGATTCAGTGCGGAGCTGCCGGAGTAATGGTGTTTCATGCCTAAGGTCGAACATATACTGACCATCCTTGAGCTTCTCTATGGCAGGAATTATGTCACCTTGCCGACGATCGAGGATACCTGCGGCGTGTCAAAGCGAACTGCCTTCAGGTATATCGGCACTCTCAGGGATGCCGGTATTCCGGTCTGCAATGATCACAGTGGTCAGGGTTATTATCTAAGGACTTCTGAGACGCTAAAAAGCAAGCTCACCAAAACCGAAGCCGCGCTGTTGTATCTGGGTACGATCCTCGTCGAACGAATGTTGGCCGGGAGTTCACTTAAGTCTGTCAAGTCAGCAAGAGTGAAGCTCGAGGCTGTGGTGCCGTCTGGGTTCAGGGAGGCGATCAAGACCGGCAGACAGTTGCTCGGCAGTCATGAACTCGGCGAAGAAGGGCGCAGTTCGATTCTGATCGCCCTTCTTCTGCTTGCCGAAAAGACCGGCGACTCTCTTGACATCGTCTTACGAGGCAAGAACGGCGATCAGCCGCAAACTTGCATACTCAGTCGTCCGCATCTATCGTTCAACCGGAGTTGGCACATCATCGGCAGAACACGAGGTGGGGATGATGAGGTGAGCATTCCAGTGGATGACATCGCCGATCTCAAAGTCGGAGAATCTGAGATTTTTTGAAATCACTGCAAATAGTTCTCCCGATCATGACACTATCTGTCATCTCTCCAGCTATCTTGTAATTACTGAGTCCCGGGTGAGGCGGGGAAATGGTTTGGAGAGAGGATGCCTATCCGGGAGAGGGGGGGCAGGAAACTCCCGGATCACAAGGCAAACCTCCCTCCACTTGAAAATATCCGGCTCCCGCTCTCAAGTCAAGCGGACATTTCCGGCGAGTCGCCGGTCAGTTGAGGTTGCCTTCCAGCAGCGTGACTGGTCGCAAACTGCATCGTGCCCGGTCTACTCCGGCGGATCATCCTGTAGCGGTGCGTCCGTGGCACTCTGCAACCCCATGGCGATTTCCGGAATAATGCCGCGACGCGCGTAGATCGGACGTGTTTGCAGTCGCAGCGCGGGCAATCTCCTGGCGAATAAGCCTGCGCCGATGATGCAAATCGCGCCCGCAATACGCACCGTCCACTCGGCGCCAATGTGACTCGCCACCGAGCCGGCCAGCAGGCTACCCAGCGGCATCATTCCCATAATCGACACGGTATAGAGGCTCATCACGCGGCCTCGCTTGTCCTCATCGACGATCGTTTGCAGGATCGTATTGCTCAATGCCATTTCAATCATCTGCCCAAAGCCGATCACGAACAACAACAGCAGGGAGAGCAGAAGCAACTCCGAGAAGGAGAAGAATATCAGCCCCAGACCGAAGATCGTCACCGAGATCGGCACCATCCGGCCAAGCCCCAGGATTGTCTTTCTTGAAGCCAGGTACAACGCGCCGAGCAGCGCGCCGCTACCCGAGGCGCCCATCAGGAAGCCGAGAGTGTCGGGTCCGCCGTGCAGCACATCTCTGGCAAAGATCGGCATCAGAACGGAGTAGGGCATACCGACAAAACTAGCCAGCGCCAGGATCAGCAGGATGGCGCGGATCGGTTCAAAGGTGGCCGCATAACGCAGGCCGTCGCGCAGCTCCTGCCAGATTCTCGTCGACCGTGGTCTGGTGGTCGATTTCGGAATCCTCATCAGCAGCAGCGACAGAATCACCGCCAGATAGCTCATGGAGTTGATGGCGAAGCAGAGTCCCTCACCGGCCAGCGCGATCAGCAGGCCGGCCAGCGAGGGGCCGATCAGGCGCGCGCCGTTGACCATCGATGAATTCAGGGCAATCGCGTTGCCCAGGTCCCGCTTGTCATCGATCATCTGCACGAGAAAGGATTGACGGGTCGCATATCGACAGCGTTGGCGACACCAAGCACGAGACTGAGCACGACTAGCTGCCAGATGTGGATCACATCGGCAAAAACCAGCGCCGCGAGGACAGCCGCTTGCAGCATCGACACGGTCTGGGTCAGGATCAGCAGGCGATGCCGATTCAGGCGGTCCGCCAGGACCCCGGCAAGTGGACTCAGGATCAGCACCGGTATCTGTCCGGCGAAGCTTACCAGGCCGAGCAGAAACGCAGATTCGGTCAGGCGGTAGACCAGCCAGCCGAGTGCGATTCGCTGCATCCAGGTACCGATTAACGAGATGCTTTGACCGGCAAAGAAGAGCCGAAAATTCCGATGGCGCAGCGCGCGAACGATCAACCGGAGATTGCTGCTGCTGTCTTTGTTCATCGATCAGGCTCCGTTGTCGTGCGGAGTGCACGACTTCCGAATAAACGATAGAGACTACAGTCGGATCAAGAGAATAAAACAAGCGCCAGCCTGCACCACTGCAGCTTAAGCCTCCTGGCGAGCCCCGGAAGTTGCTGATAGACAAACCGCGTTTGTATGATTAAATTAGTTGTGATTTGAAACCGAAGCTCGCAAATTCGCCCCATCGATTCTCGCCCGACGCATTCTTGCTCATGTTTGACAAGCGTGACCGCGTGAGGTTCATGCTCTGGGTGTGCTTAGTGGCGTGTCTTTGCAGCGCCGGCGCTTTTTCCTGCGAACCTGAGTTCTACTTTCTCATGCGAGATGAAGCGAGGAGCAAACTCCGGGAGCTGCAGGCCGGGAATCCTGATCGGTCGCTGTTTCAGCAGTTCGTGCTAATGCACAATCTGGCATTTCACAAGGATCGGAAGATGAGAGAGCGTGCGGAGGCTCTCTTTGAAGACAAGTTCCAGGATAGCTTGGCCACGCCGATCTTCAGGGCCTATGCAGGATCACTCCTGATGATACGCGTCAGCCAGAGAAGCAAGGGCAGCAGTCTCTTACGGGTGCTGAATCCGCTCACGCCCGCCCCACATGCCGAGGCACGCGTGGGCTACCGGAAGATAAGCGAGGCTGTGGCGGCTGACTCCACCAATCCCACTCTTCGTCTGCTGCGAGCCACAGCGGCGACCGAGAGTGCCGACCACCTGCCCGAACTCTGCGATTCTGCCAGAGTAGACCTGGAGTGGCTAAGCGCATGGGTGTCCGAGACCGACTCTGTCGCCCTCTTCCTCGTCGAACTGAACTGGGCCAAATACTACTACCGGCTCGCCGTCCTGGAAAACCGCACTGAGTTTCGCCGCGAAGCCCTGGCATTTGCCGAGCGAGCGAGATCGGTGGCCTGCACCCCGGTCTACCGGGAGTTGCTCGGAGAGTGGCGTCAGCGAATCTTGGCTCTCTCAAACCAGGATTAAGGTCCAAATGGCGCAAGTCTGCTGTGTGCGGCCACCATCGTGGGGAGCGGTTCCTAACAGAGTGACTTCGAAAGAGGGAAGCACCCCTGTGGCGACCAGCCCGGCGATTGCCGGCCCGTTCTGACATGGGCTACCGGCTGGAGATCTTTCGGGTGGTAGAAGAATCGGAGTTGGGGATCAAACGTACTTTAGAGAGATCGCCTGCAAAAAAGTGCGTCGTTGCCCTTGCCGGCCAGGTGCCCACTTTCATCCGCCGACTTACGATTCAAAAGGGTGCTCGCGTCTGAAATCTGGCTGGTAGTTGTCGGCGCTGTCCAGTTGCTGTATCCAACCGCGATAGAACCCCAGGCGATCGCATTCCGCCAGGACTTCGTCATATTCCGCCGGTGTGACAGTCCGGCTCAGCAAGGGATGATCCATCACCAACGGTGTCGGCTGATACTGCGACATAAGTGAAATGTGAATCGCCGGCGACAGTTCTTCGGCAATCCAGCGCAGCACTTGCTTGCTGTTCTCCACTGCTCCCGGCAGTACCAGATGGCGAATAATCAGGCCGGAGGTTATGCGGCCATGCTCATCCAGCCGGATACTCGATCCTTTCTGATGAAACATCTCCCGGATGGCGGCGCAGGCGACTTCAGGGTAGTTCGGCGCATCGGAGTAGGCGCGCGCGAGGCGGCTGTCGAGGTACTTTAGATCGGGTAGCCAGACGTCGATCTCACCGTCGAACGACTTGATGGTCTCCACCTTGTCATAGGAGTTGGTGTTAAACAGAAAGACCGGTCTGGCGCCACGCGCAATCAGCGCGTCAAGAATAACTCGCACCTGCTGAATGCAGTGCGAGGGCGACACGAAACCAACCGCATGAGACCCGCGATCCAGGATGCTCTCCACCTGGCGGATAATCTCAGCTATGGTGAGTCTGCTCTCCTGGACCTCACCCCGGCGTCGACTGATCTGGAAGTTCTGGCAGTAGAGGCATCTCATGTTGCAGTGGCTGAAAAAGATGTTGCAGATGCCGGACTCGCCGGAGATTATCGGCTCTTCACCCCGGTGATTGCAGATTGCGGCGACCGAGAAGCCAGAGTCGCTGCCACAGTATCCGCTTCCGCCGGCAAAGCGGTCGGCATGGCAGTCCCGCGGACAGCAACTGCAATCGTGCAGTTCCCCGAACGGCATCAGGGGATCAGCCAGATTCCGCGGCATGCCGCTCAATGATTCGGCCGACTGCTCATTCATGATAACATCATAGCGAATTCGGTCTGGCAATTCAAGTGCCCGGCGTCGCCGACTTCAAACGAGTAGCGCTGGTCCCTGGCTACTGCCGTCACGCGCGCGGCAGGTGTCCGAGACTGACTCTGTCGTCCTCTTTCTCGTCGACTTGAACTGCGCCAAATACTACTTACCGACTCGCCGCCCTGGAAAACCGCGTAGAGCTCCGCCGCGCAGCTCTGGCGTTCGTGGAGAGGGCGAGATCGGTGGCCTGCACCCCAGTCTACCGGGCGTTGCTCGGAGAATGGCGTCAGCGAATCTTAGCACTATCTAGTCAGGATTAAGAACCAAGCAGCAGGAGCAAACTGGGCGCAGCACCTAACCTGACTATCTTTATCAATCGCTAAACAGAAATCAAAGGCTGACCATCGCCCTCCTTCTCTGGCGCACAAATACCCATGCCATGCAGCCCATCACCAGCGCGGCCAGGATGATTAGACCCCATTCGGTCAGGGTGGGAATGGACGTACCCGTTTCTAACGCGACCTCGTCTGTGAACACTGCCAGCGTGTCCCCTCCCTCCGACAGAACTGCATATTGGACTACCAGAGCGCCTTGTTGGGGCAGGGGATCCGTCCACAGCACAGAGCTGTCGTTGGGGTCACCGGACATGTTATCGATCATAGTAGCGGACCAACCCAGACTCACGATTAGCGGGTTTCCCTCTATAAGGCTATCCAACGGGAGTACCACGGGAGTCCAGGCCCAGGCACGCGAAATCTCCCAAGGGGGACCGATATCCGGAAACGTCGGGATAGAATCCGGTGCCCAGACCACATGCGCGACGGGACACGAATCGGTTGGTATCCATGTCGGCCAAGTGACGGACACGTTCCCTGCTTTCACACCATTATAGGTCCAGAAAGCTTCTACCACTCTTCCGCCCGGGGTATTAACAGCGAATTGCGCACCAAAATGCTGCTTCTGATTTGCGGCGATTGGATTACTCGGATCCGACCAGATCATTTTGACTCTGCTGCCGCCGAGGTCCTGACAGCCGCCACTTGGCACCCATCGTGTTCCGTCCCAAACAGTTCCCCAATGTTTGTAGAACGCCGTGAGATTGTTGCAGGTCAGTCCATTCCCTCTCAAGGTTAACTCAAAACCGTTGACAGCCTGCCCCGTGAGATTAGTAATGGTGAAATTCGAGTAAGCACCATCGGGTAACCACGCCGCATTCGCCGCGGAAACGGTTAGAGCGAGAATCATGGCTGCCACAAGAAATACAGTCGCCATGTTAGTCTTCATAGCTTTTTCTCCTAAACTTCCTCTACAACTCATGCATTCGCATTCTCCGAAGCCTTTGCAGGTTGCTCCTCTGTGGCTCCGATACCTTCTGGTTGTCAGGTTATGCTCGTGCAGTACAGTGCCCGACAACCTCTCTAAGTAGCGAAACAGAAATCAAAGGCTGACCATCGCCCTCCTTCTCTGGCGCACAAATACCCATGCCATACAGCCCATCACCAGCGCGGCCAAGAGAATCAGACCCCATTCGGTGAGAGTGGGGATGGCTTCGCTCGCCTGGTGCTCGTGTTGCACAAGCGTCCGGCCCGGGTTTGTGCCGCCGCTGAAATCTTGAGCGAAATAGGCTCCCAGGAACTCCCCTTCCGTTATGGATAGTTGAACAAGGGTGGGCGATTGGCTATTCGGAGGCACGGAGCCATCGGGCAACGATAACCAGCCGGACGTATTCAAAGGAGTTCCCTCGGCAATTCTTTCCATTAGCAAAGCAAGGGAATCTGTTGACTCTGGCAAGAGAGGATCTAACGGAGAATACACAACGTACTTCAAGTCGGTGTAGTCAATGGCTTCAGTATAGTCATTAATGAGGGCAAATTCCCCACCCACATCAACCCGAAACCCCAAAACCGGCACAGGAACAGGCAATGAGTCTGGATCGAACCACGCATCCCTTTTGACCCAATTTTTCTCTTCAAGCTTCCAACTGACAGAATAGTAAACCGCCCAGTTGGGTGCCACGTTCAACCCGGTCCATAGCACGTAAACCACATGGGTGCCTTCCCCGCTGATGGCAGGATATATGAGCATAGTTTGATTAGGATCTTTTAACGATGCGCTGACCCATTTGAAGTCGGTGTCTGATTCAAGCCGCATGATTAGCCGTGTTTTGGCCTGCAAACCTGTATTTTTTGCCCAACCTGAAACCGAGCCCTTTCTTTTATAGGCGCTCGCTGACTCATTACCGAGCAGCAGAACAGCTGCCAAGCCCAACAGCAATAATGTCCAAGGAATTCGTTTCATGGTGCTTTCCTCACTTACTTAATTATGTTCGATGGAATCTCATTCCCCACCCGTCAGGTAAGCAGCAGTTTGCTACGTGACGGGCGCCTTCGTAGGTCGAGACCCCTTGGCTTCGACACATTTTGTTTGGCAGGCCAAGCTCTCAAGTAGTCTGACCTTTTCTAAAATGGCGGCGCGCGCACGTCAGGGAAACAACACCAGTGCCTTTCGCGTACTTCCTCTTCAAAGACACAGTGACGCACGTTCTCACTCTCTCTTGGGGGCACCTTGTGATGGAGCATCCACCGTCCAACATATCTGAGGATGAGCAGAAGCAGGGAATTACTCAGGATAATTACCAGCGAGCCCAGCAGGATGCCAAACAAGGAGCAAAACCAGATCATCAGACTAGAACCGCTACTGGATATTGGAAACATGGTTCCCAGGTGGGCGTAGTGAATCAGCGCATACTCTATTGGGAACCACAAGAGGGCGATGAGCAGAGGATCATCCCCGAAGGCCTTCCTGACCCTGTTCACGGTGACGGCAAAAACGGCAAAGGCCGCGTTGAGAGCGAGCAGCTTGAAGAGGAACGTCTGGGGGGCAAGTACGAGGTCGCTCATACCGGTCGCGCAAACAAAGAATGTCGCCAGCATTGCCCCCAGAATAGCGGCCCCTCTCAGGCTCACGTGGCACAGCCGCCACAGAAAAGGCACCAACGCAAACAGCGAAATAAACCAGAGTGCGGGAGATACGCGGGCGGCGGACAGTAGTGCTGCTGAGCCTGCCGCGGCAAGAAAGCTGGCCGAAAGGTCCGCGCTATGTTCCCTGTCTCTGGTGCTTAGGGACATTCGAGTGCCTGCATATCGTATCAGCCTATGGTCTGGTCTGTTATCCTGCTTCGCTCATTTCGGAACCGGAATTGCAAGCCACCGCCAGTCCCAAATGAGTTTGGAAATGCCGCCCGGTCCGACGTGTAGGAGTCCGATCTACGAATCTGGATTGATGTAAGAGTAGAAGTAAAAAGACGGGTCTGCTGAAAACCCCTGGTGCGCGTCCCCCCGTGCCCTCATTCCTGTCCATCAACAGTCTGTCGTAGTTATGTCATAGATTCATCCCCAACTTCAATTCAATCAGTGGCAACACTGCTTCTCTAAAGAGAAAGCGATTAATGCCTGCCCATGATTCCCCAGATGAACGTTTCAAGAGTGCGAGTTGTCTTTTTGCGCGTCTGGAATATGCGGAAATCTCCTGGAATTGTCAAGCGCCTTTCCTCTCCGAGGGCGAAGACCTCGACCTGTGCCATCTAGTGCTCTCAGGCGAGATGCGTCGTCGATAATGTCACACTCGCTTTTTTTCCCAGATAGCCGGATGATTCGCTATAATCATCACATGGCATTTCCGTCGGCTGCTGCAATCCTGACGAAACTGGAGAATAATGATGCAGGTTTCATCTCCGAGTTAACTTCGATTATCATGGCAATCGGACGCAAATGGAATTGGTCTGATTGTGATGACATCAATGATATCGCTCAGGAATGCTATCTCAAGCTGCTGCAGAACCTAAGATCCGGGAAGTTCAGAGGGGACTCCGTGTTCAAGACCTACCTCTACGCAATCATCCGCAATACCTGTCTCGACCACTA
>JBDRQZ010000642.1:0-2445 GCA_043826025.1 bacterium
GACCGATCTTCGAGGCTTCACGTCGCTGTCCGAGCGCGTCGAGCCCGAGCAGGTCGTCAGCATGCTCAACAACTATCTGGGAGCGACGATCCAGATCATCGAACAATACCGCGGCACAATCGACGAGTTCATCGGCGATGCGATCTTCGTCCTGTTCGGCGCGGCAACCGTCATATTTTTAGTGGGAGTGCTCGACGACAGGCGCGGGGTGCGATGGCGCTGGAAACTGATCCTGCAAGTAACCGCCGCGGCCGCCCTCACCTTTGCAGGCTTCAAAACATCGGCTTTCAGCCTTATTCCGGGAATGAATTACGTCGTCTCGATCCTGTGGATCGTGGGCATCACCAATGCCTTCAATTTCATAGACGGCATGGACGGCCTCTGCGCCGGCGTTGCCGCGATCACATGCGGCATCCTCGCCTATTTCATGGCCGCCTACGACCATCCCCTCATCCTCCTCTTTCTCATGGCCCTGACCGGGTCGCTGCTGGGCTTCTTAAGATTCAACTTCACGCCCGCGAAAATCTTCATGGGAGACGGCGGATCGACTTTCATCGGCTTCATGCTCGCGGCAGTGACTCTGCAGGCGAGCTATTCCACGATCGATACCAAAACAATTCTGCCCGTCCTCATGCCCGTCCTCCTCCTCGCCATCCCGCTCTACGACACGAGCTCCGTGATCATGATCAGGCTCGCCAACCGCCGCTCCCCTTTCCAGCCTGACACCAACCATCTGCACCACCGCCTGAAACGCACCGGCATGTCCGACAGGCAGGCGGTCATGTTCATCTGGATCATGGCCTTTGCCGTGGGCATCAACTCAACGCTCCTCGCTCAGGTGGACGCGCTCGGCGGCGCCGTGATCCTCGTCCAGATGCTTGCGATAATGGGCCTTTTCGTCCTGATGGAACGCGTGGTCACAAAGGAGATGAAGTCGCTTCGGCTCGACTGCACGGACAAGCTGTTTTCCGTGCCGGTCCAATACCAGATAATCCACTCTGGCAGCCGGCCGCGCGGCCACGGGCAAGTATCGAGCAGTGCCGGTGTGGCGCGCGAGTTCACTGAATCGGGCTTCCACCTGTACACGGAAACGGCACTTTCAGGCGAGGAGATGTCGGATATGCTGTCGGGCGCGTCATTCCTCAAGGTGGAGCTCGGCCTGCCGGACGGCTCTGGCAACCCGAAATGCGACGGCATCACCTGCATCTGCCTGCTCTCGGGCATCGAGCGCGACCATGATCGGCCGCCGCGTCTGAAGCTCGGCATCGACAAGATGTCGGGAAAAGCGCGTAGGCGATACCGGGAGTTCGTGGACAGCAATATACCTGAAAATGGCGAATGCGAGACGGAGGCGTAATAGCAAATAGCAAATAACAAATAACAAATGAATATTAAATAATTAATATCGAATATTAAAAAAAACAGGCAAATGTTCGGCGTGTCCAGCGGGGACCGTAGGCCGTGGGTGCGTGGTTGATTACGCAGATTTAATTTTACTACGTTGAATTCGAAAACGTTCCGGTCAGAGCCGCGGGCGTTAGCCCGCGGACCCTCGCTGAAAACTCGCTGGCAAGGAATCCGTCCGCAAGCAGCAAGGACAATGAGGCGTAGGGCGCAATTGGGATTTAACTGCATAACATGCTAAATGATTTACTGGACAAAAAGGAAGAGATTAAACTGAACGAACAGGATCTCGGCTTTTTCAAGGGAAAGTCTATCCTGATCACCGGAGCGTACGGGTTTCTTGGAACGAAGATTGCCCATGTACTTGTAAAAGCATTTCCCGAACGTTTGCTTTTACTCGGCCAGGACGCTGAGCGGCTTGAAAGTTTGAGCGGAGAACTGTGGAAAATATGCCCTGAAGTGCCTGTCGGGCTCGCTCAGAACAACATCAGGGAACGTTTAGCCACAAGAAAAATATTTGCCGAAAACCGGCCTTCAGTCGTCATTCACGCTGCTTCCCACAAACACGTGTCTTTGATGGAGAACCAGGTTTCAGAAGCGGTTAAAAACAACATTCTTGGGACCTGGAACGTTGCGCAGGCAGCCATTGATGGCGGGTGCTCTGCATTCGTCCTATTGTCATCCAGGCTCGCAGCCAATCCTGCAAGCGCTCTCGGCGCTTCAAAGCGCATCGCAGAGTTCATAGTTCGCTCACTGAACAAAAAGGAGAAAACTCGATTCAATTCCGTACGGCTCTGCAATGTCCTCGGGTCCACCGCCTCTGTTGCTCACGTGTTCCAGGAACAAATCCTGCGCGGCAGCCCCCTGACCATCACCCACCCTGACATGAAACGCTTCTTCATGTCACCCGACAGCGCCGCCAACCTGTGCATTCTCTCTGCCGCAAAAAACCTGGGCGAAGTCATCACCCCTGACATCCGCACCCCCCTCAAAATCCTCGACCTCGCCAATCACATCGCTTCTGTAAACGGCCTTAAAATC
>JBDRQZ010000643.1:0-4673 GCA_043826025.1 bacterium
GTCCAGCCCTGATAGGAGAAAAACAGCGAAGCGCGTGAGTAACGCTCCGAATACGTGGCACCCATGACTGTGGTAGCTGTCAACAGCACCGTCAGAACCAGCGCCAGCGATTTGGTCGCCCCACGCATCAGCGAATCCTCCCGCCGACCGTGGCCTGCCCCGTCTCGCCCGCATCGGCAGGATCAGTCGCGCGCGGGTCCTCGGTTGGCTCATCAAGCTGGAAAATGTCCTCGCCTGGCAGCGGCGCGACAACCTCGATATCGACCAGCCCCGCGCCCGCGGCGGCGGCAAATTCTTCCGGAGAGCCTGAGCCGATCTCCAACAGCCTGGCCTCCTGCTGCAATGAAACTGCCTGGGTGAAGCCAGGATCAAGTACGGTGGCACGATCAAACAGCGAGAGCGCCTGATCGTAGTCACCGCGATCCAGGGCATCGATACCGCGACTGTAAGCGAGAAATGCATCAAAGTTCGTGGTCGGAATTTTGCCAATCGCGTTGCGCTCTTCGGGGGTGAGCTGAATTCCCAGACTATCGATGATCGCAAAAGTGATCCGCTTCTGCAGATCGAGCAAATGATCCATGGTCTCCTGCTGCTGCAGCGCCGGGCTATAACTATTCGTGGCGATATCGCTGATACCGGAATTCACCGAGATTTCTTCATCACCAGTCGAACCGACACTGCCACTCACCAGATGTTCGGCGCCGACAATGCGACCCAAACGAGGTGAGCTCTCCTCTGCTGTATAGCCACCCTCCACCAGCTTCAACTCGTCAAGCAGATAGCGGAGCTTCTGCCGCTCTACCACTTTAATGCTGCCGATCTGACTCAGGTCATAGTTGATTGCCGCGGCCAGTCCGGTCGCCAGCGGCTTTAGCATCTCCGAGGTTTCATCTTCAGGCAAAAAGGGCAACACACCAACCGAGTTTTCGGTGGTTACTCCCGGCTTCTGCTGCTTCTCAAAGGCGATTGCCTCTTTGACCTGCCGCAGCAAATCCTGATTGCGCACATAGAGGAGACGGCCCTTGATCTGGTTGGCCAATTGCGAGTCTTCAGCATAGAGTAGATAGCTTTCATAGACAGCAGCTGCGCCGCTGAGATCATTCTGCTCTTCATACGCCAGACCAAGATAGAGCGATGCCCTACCATACTTGGGATCAGCTTTGCGCACTTGCACGAACAATTCTCTGGCGGCGGAGTAGTCTTTCTGATGAAAGTAAACTTCGCCCAAACCCTGCTTGGCTCGCAGATCATCCGGATTCTGCGTCAGCGCCTGCTCAAAGTAAGCAAGCGCTCTGGGATAGTTGCCGTTTTCAAGAGCGTCAAAACCGGAACTTACGGTAGTCTGCGCGCAGCCGACAAGCAGCATCGCTGCCGCTGTCAGAAGCACACTCAGTATTGAAATCGTTTTGATCATCCTAGTCATCGCAATAACAACATCTTTTTCGTTTCAACCAATTGGTCGGTCGTCACCCGATAGAAATAAACTCCACTGGCTACCTCGGCGCCGGCTTCGTCGCGACCATCCCACTTAATCGAGTGTTCACCCGGCGACATCACCTGGGCCAACAACGTGCGTACTCTCTGACCCTGCGCATTGAACACCTCGACTTCGACCATGCCAGCCTGTGGCAACTGCAGACGAATACTGGTCTCCGGGTTGAAGGGGTTCGGATAGTTCTGTGAAATCGAGAACTTGTCGGGCAGAATCTCCTGCCCCAGAAGCCGCGCCAGATAATCCTGCACCTGAACCATGAAAGGCTCCTGATTGCCGGCAATCGCCTTAGCGAGCGCCTCAAGCTGGGATCGATAATTAGCGACCAGTTCATGTTCACTGAGCAGTACTATCGGAAACCCATAAGGGTTATTGTCGCCGAAATGCCGACCAATCGGGAAGAGGTCAGCCTCATTGATTACACCATCACCATTGCCGTCGGCATAGGTCGCGGCTTCCTGCGACCAGCCATGCGCCCCCTGCAGTTTTGGTATACGCCAGCGGTTGGCGAAATCGACCCGTGCAAGTCCGGTGTCCTGCCAGAATTGAGCAATTCTATTGATATCAAACGCACTCACCACACCATCATTATCAAGATCGCCGGGATAGACACCGAAACTGGTCGGCCAGGAAGGCTCCATTTGCATGTCATCGGACCAGACTTCGCCGGCAATACCCTCTATCCCACTAATGCTCAGATGCACTTCGGTCAGTGGCGGGAAAACATCAGTCGGCACAAAGATCACGGTGCTATCGCCATCGCCAAAGAGGCGATTGCCGTTGATCGCGTTCTCACCAAGGTCCAATACCGCAAAGCTCAGCGCAGTCACTGTCGTGCGATTCACCGCTTGACTGAATCTCACTTTGACCGTGTCATCGACCATCAATGTGTCGAGCGGGTAATAGTCGGTCATCGTCAACTTGTCGAGAGCGGGCAAGACCGTGATCTCCAACGAGCCGCAGTCGAGGAAAGAAGGCTTCACGGCACCGCCATCATAGATCGAGAACATGAACTCGCCAGCAGGCGAAACAACAACAGTATCAATGTTTACCACATGACCGGGCGCGTCAGCCGGGACTGTGAACCACAAATCGCAAATCAACCCGTCAAGCAGCGGACCGATGGTCTGCTGCTGCGCCCGCGAGATCCAGCCGACCAGAACCTGATTGGCCACGGTATCCAGATCGACATAGAAGTTTGATCTGCCTCCGGGAACAATGCTGCCCGCCAGACTCACCGAATGAACATCAAGGTAGTCCGAGTCATAATTCAGACCAATACTGAAGCCGTTGATTACCGTGTCGGTATTAATCAGGATCGGAATCGCGACAGAATCGACGTCCCCGGCCCGAATTGTTTTGGGACACCCCAGCACCACGTCATGCAGACCTTCGAGAGAGTAACAATTGAGATCGCCCATACATGGTGATGGACCAGTTAGAGAATAGACATAACGGGCAAGGTAGGCGGCATCAGCGACATTAACCGAACCACACTGATCAACGTCGGCGGCGTCGAGCATCGGGGCAAGACCGTCGTAGAAGATGTAATCGACAAGGTAATCGATGTCGTCGCTGTCGACCAGGCGGTCGCCATTCACGTCGCCGCAGATGACCTCCGCATCACCGAGCACGATCTCCTCACCGTCACAGGTCACAGCCGACGGTGTAAACGATGTCTTGGGCGCCATGATCCCATCGGCACTCACCGTCAGTTGGAACAACCCTTGCCCCAGACCGGTCGGAGTAAAAGCTATCGTCTGATTGTAGGCAACTTCCTTGATCCGGAAATAGACCGTGTTTAGCACCACACCCTGCATGCCGGTCAATGGCGTGATTGGGGCTTCACCGCTCATATCGAACCAATGAAGTGTCGCTGTATTCATCGCGGTGTCGATGCCGCTGTTGGGCAGCGGCGGCAAGGAGATATAGCCGTCGGCGACCGATGTCGCCTCGATCACGTCTGAGTCGTACTGGAAGGTCAGCATCAAACCGTAAACATAGTCATCCCACCAGGCATAGATCGGCACCGCAAAGGAGTCGCCCACTATTACCGGGTCGACCAGCACCGGACAGCCGATTCTAACGGTGTCCGCCAGGCCCGGATCGGGATTGACGATTTCAATAGCCAGGCCACATTGAGTGAGCAGACCATCGATTGAGTCTGTCGCCGTCAGCGTGATCGTATGCAAGCCCAGGTCGCTTTCAGTTGGAGTCCAGGCGAAGATCGTCGTCACCGGGTTGCCGGAAGTCGGCAGCGTCGGACTGAATCCCGCAGTTGGCGGCACACTGCTCGCCGTCAAGGTCACTTTGTCGCCCAGAGTGGAGTCGACCACCTGAATATTGACTTCGAGAATTTCACCGAAAGGCGCCTGGAGAATCACACCACAAGGCGGCATCACGAAAGTCGGAGCATAGGGTGTCGCTTGTTCACCGAAAACGATATCTTCCAGGCCACAGTCGACATACTGCGGTGTAACCAGGAATGGGATCGGCCCCAGATTGGTAGTATCGACCAACAATCGGAAGTCGGTTTCCGTCCCCAGGATCAGGGTGTCGATATCCCGCGTCTCGCCGTATGCCGGTCCGAGGACTCTGAAATAGACCGAGAGCAGCGGTCGGGCATGTAGATCCGTGATCGGATTGAGAGGGAGCTCCAGTGTTGGGTCCATCCAACTGATCGTGAAATACTGCCCCTGCTGATTGAAGCCGACAAACAGCGCATCCTGCTGGTCCAAGGGAATAATAGAGTTGTCAATGTTCACCGAACTCAGCGCGATGATCTCATTCTCATATTCGAACGCCAGATTGATATCATAGACATATTCATCGAACCAGACATTGATTGGTACCGCAAAGGAATCGCCCTCGACCACGGGATCAACCAGTATGGGGCAACCGACCCGAACGGTATCCGCAACGCCGGGATCTCCCATGTAGACAATCACCGTGCGGAAATCCGACCAGGGCCCGGAGCCAAGATTGTTGTAGGCCCGCACGCGCCAACTGTGCTGACCATTACTGATAGTGTCCGCAGCATAGGCCAGCGAGCTTCCCCGATTGGTCAGGTCGCCATCAAATTCAAACTCATAGCCGGTAGCACCGAAGACAGCACTCCAATTGAAGCTGATCAGATCGCCGGCAGCATACGTTGCGCCATCAGCGGGACTGAGCAGCCCCG
>JBDRQZ010000644.1:0-6171 GCA_043826025.1 bacterium
CCGCGCCGGAGTGTTGCGTCGAAACGACAATCGCATCGCAACGTGCCGGTTGATTGTCGACATACTCGACCGTCACCTGCGCTTTGCCGTCGGGACAGAGGTAACCGAGGATATTCTCCTTGCGAACCTGCGCCAGACGACGCGTCAACTTGTGCGCCAGCATGATCGGCAGCGGCATCAGCTCTTTGGTCTCGCGACAGGCATAACCGGTCATCAGTCCCTGATCCCCGGCGCCACCGGGGTCGACCCCCTGCGCGATATCTGGTGACTGGGAACCGATCGCCGAAAGAATCGCGCAGGAATTGTAATGAAACCCGTACTGCGGATCGGTGTACCCGATCTCTTTAACTGTTCGACGCACCAGGTCATTGATATCGACAAAACCCTCGGTCGTAATCTCGCCGCCGACCATCACCAGCCCGACCGTGACAAACGCCTCGCAGGCAACCCGGCTCAGGGGATCCTGCCGCAGTAGGTCATCGAGTACACCGTCGGAGATCTGATCGCAGATCTTATCGGGGTGGCCTTCCGTCACCGACTCGGAGGTGAACAAGAATCTCTCACTTGCCATGTTGAAACTCTATCCTCAAAATCTGGTTTGAAGTTTTCGTGCCAGGACTATTCATCACCGATGGTGGCGGCATCACCGATATTGACCGGCGCCGCGCGACCGATCACCACTGCCTGTCGACCGACCACCGAGGCCCGCAGCACCGCGGACTCAATCCGCGCGCCGCGACAGATGATCGAATCGGAAATCACCGCGTTGCGCACTATTGTCTCCGGCCCCAGGCTGACATGCGGACCGATCACCGCCGCCTCGATCCGCGCCGTCGGCGCAATCAACACCGGTGGGATGATCACCGCGCCCTCGCGCTTGACTTTCTCGCCATACTTGTCGAGCAGGTGACGGTTGGTCGCCAACAGGGTTTCCTTGTTGCCGCAGTCATACCAGCCCTGAACAGGATACGTAAACACCTCGCCGCCGCTCTCAAGGAAGAGCGCAAAAGCATCGGTGAGTTGAATCTCACCATGGGAGGTGATGCCGCGTTCGACCAGTTCGTCCAGACATTTCAGGAAACGCGCCGCTTCTTTGATATAATAGACACCGACAATCGCCAGGTTCGAGGGCGGGTTTTTCGGTTTTTCGACCAGCCGCACGATTCGGTCGCCTTCAACCTCGACCACACCGAAACTCTGCGGATTATCGACTTCACTAACCGCCAGCGTGTTGCGCTGCGATTTGACCAACCCACTCCAGTCGAGATCGGCAATCGTGTCGCCCAACACCACCAGCGCCGGCTCATCGCCACAGGCCTGCAGCCCCAACTGGATGGCGAAGCCGAGTCCAAATCGGCCACTCTGTTCGACAAAACTACATTTGAATTTGCAATTGTCGCCGACCCATTCGCGAATCTGATCGCCATGCCAGCCGATGATGAAGATCACTTCGCTGAATTCAAGCCCGGAGAGTTGCTCCAGGACATGTGCCAGCATCGGCTTGCCACCCACCGGCACCAACGCTTTGGGAGTGGTGTATGTGTGTGGTCGCAGCCGGGTTCCTTCACCCGCAACCGGAATAATCACCTTCATCCTGATTCACCGACTCTCAAGTAATGTGTAACCAGTCAATTAGGAGAAACTTCACCTGCCCGATCAAAAGACTTATACGGCCCATCACCGTGTAGCCGAAGTGGGCGCCGAAAGCAATCATGATAAACCAGATACCGACCTTGGCGCCTACTCCCAGCAAGCCCTTGTGTTCCTTGGAGAAATAGAAATAGACCAGAGTCGTGACCACGCCAAAGAAAATCACGATCCCCAGCGGATGAGCCAGATTGACAAAGGTCGCCGCCATCTGGGGCAGCACCTTGCCATGCAATTCCGACACCAGAAAGATCCCAGCTGTATTGCCCATCACAAAAGCCAGCGGGAAACGGGAGAGCCAGGAGGCCTTCTTGAAGAAACGCCCGAACATCAGCACGCCGAGAATCCCGGCAATGCAAAGAAAAACGAACTTGAACAGGTGGTTGACGCCATCATCGACGCCGGTCATCATCGCATGCCAGTGATCGCCGAGCGGATCATACAATTGCTGAATAATCACCGAATGCCAGATCAAGCCGACATAGTAGCCCGCCGAGAGGCCCGCGAAAATATGTTCTGCGACCCGATAGAAGGGGTTGTCCTTATAGAGGAATGAAAACAGCGCCAGCGTAGAGAAGGCGGCAAGCCAGACTCCGATCACTGATGAACTCATACCGGCTTCTGCCCCTGCTTGCGAGTGGTGAAGTAGGCGATGTTGCCGAGAACAATCAGCACGATGATCAGGATATGCACCAGCGATTGCGCATTCATTCCCAGGACCGCCAGATCGGGATGGTTGACCAGCGCTTCATACTCCGCCGCACCACGCATGCCGCCCAACAGGCCGGTCATCTGCCCCGACTCGACGAAGCTAAACATCTTAGGCGCCATCACTGCGGTCACCCCCGCGCCCACCGGTTTTTCGAACTGGGCATTAACTATCGAAATCCAGTTGTCGATGATGCCGTTGTCGGCGACCACGAAAATGAAGTCGATATCATTGTAGTTTTTCACCTGCTGCATCAGGGGGAGATCGGCGAGTTTGGTGCCACGATTGTCGGCTGGATAGATTGTCTCAATCGAGGTCCCCATGCCGAGCAGAACCGCGGTGTAGTTGGCCTTGTAGCCGAGATTGACATAGTCGACCCCATAGACTTTACCATACTGCGCGGCCATGTCGGCGGTCACCTGTTCGGCGATAGTCGGCCCGCCCAGAGGAATGGTGGTCATCGTCACTACTTTGCAGTCTTTGCGAAAGAGTTGATGCAGCGCCGCCACCGACATCGGCATGGTCTCGGCGAGCGTCGAAGCATAGTAGTCAAAAGTCAACATCACTACACTGCCATCGGGCAGCGCTTCGATGGCGTCATATAACTGCTGCGCCTCCGGTGTCACGGCGATCGGCAACTCGAAGGGCACCACGATCGGGAAAATAACCGCCAGCGCTACCATCAGGTAAACCCAGCGGCGATCCATCGCACCGAATTTCTCCCAGATATTCATCGGCTAGGTTTGCCCCATATAGGTGCGCTCGATTCCGAGGATGATGCGCAGCGACATCGACGCCGCCCCCAGCGCTGCACCGATCAGGATCCCGCGCTGCACTGCGACATTGGCGCCGCCCATGATGTACTCATTGATCAAATCAGGCAGACCGCGGTTGATCGAGGAAAACAGCACCTCACCCATCGGCACCCGCACCAGCATGATAATCGCCGCAGTGACCAGGAGCAGGGTCGCCTGAATGTTGCGCGCACGGAAAGCGCGGTAAGCAGCGGACGCGATATAGAAAGCCAGCATCGCAAACATCGTCGCCATCATCGGCGCATCGACATTGACAAACAGCCAGTCATAGATCGAGCCATCGAGCGTGCCAAACAAGGGAGACCAGCTACTTGGCAGAACTGACGGGATCGCCATCACAAACACCGACAGCAAAACCAGCAGATTGTAGAACCAGCCCTTTTCCCCACGTCGCACACTGCGCAAGTTGACCCGCACAATCGAGACCACGCCCAATACCAGTGTGAAGCCACCGATGATCGTGGCCCACTGCAACAACTCGCCCTGAATATCGCCGAAGTATGAGGGATTGGCGAAGAAGCCGACCACCATGGCCAGCCCTGAAAGGAATGCGATTACCGCGGGAAGTGAAGACTTCATTAACGGATCCTAAACCACGCTGAGAAAGCTTCGGAGCTGAAATTTATGCCGAATAGATCGAAATTCATTCCGGTAGTCGCGAACAGGCCGCCAAGCAGGATAAAGATGATGATCACAACCTTGACCAGATCTTGCCCCTTGAGGCCACCCAACATCAAAGGCTCGCGAGAGAGATAGCTCGAGGCTGCGAACAACTCCTCACCCATCAGGGTGTAATCGCAGGCCACCACAAAGAAAGGCAGCTGCTCCGGCTGCGCGGTGCCGGCAATCTGGATTGCTCCGGCCGCGTTGCCGGTCTCGGCCAACAGCAGCGACTCGGCATAGAAGGCGCCCATGTAAATATTGGTGGCGGGGCGTTCCCGCATCATGTAGCCGTTAACCGTCGCGGTGAAAGCAAACTGCTCCCCGGCGACATAGCGAACGATATCCTGATTGTAAGATTCAGCGCGCCCTTCGGAGACATAGGACTGCTGGACCACCTCGGAGGCCGCCGCCAGCACCATCGGATAGCGCACCGGCACATAGAGTGGCGTGTCATAGCGGGCAACGATCTTGGCGACTCGCCCAAGAATCGAGAGACCGGCGATGGTGTCGATCCGGTCGATTTCGTCGATGCCGGGCACGAACAGGATCGGCTTACCCATTTCAGTCGCACGCCCGACAGCTTCTTCGACCGCCTCGATTCCCGGAATCTTACGCACGAAGAGTTTCATCCCCTTCTTGGCCATATAGGTGTAGACCAAAACCGCAGCAGTAAAGAACACCATCAGGATCAACGCGTTGGTCCGATAGCCGAGAAACCAGCCATCATAGGGCTCTGTTTGCGCCAGCACCGAGACCAGGGGCAGCAGCAGCAGCGCGGGAAGTAGCCGCAAACCGAGAGCGAACGATCTCAACCCTTGCGCTCCAATTCACCTTTGAGCCGGTCAATGACCTTGACCGGTGAGGGGTCGACCTTATTTGACATCGCGAGATAGAAACTAACAAAATCGCCGACCTGCACCAAGGAGAATATCTCCGCCAACCGACTGGGACCGCCGGCCTTGACCCAGACGGTTTTGATATTCTGATCTTTGACGATGCTCTCGACAATCTCAAACCGATGCCCGACACGTTTGTGATCGCCGGGCCCGGTCAGGAAGATCACCACCAGTTTACTCAGCAGTTCTTTCGGGAATTCAAAACCGACCAACTCATTGTGATTGAACTCGGGGCAGATATTGGCATAGGCCAGATGTTTGGCATTCTCGCAGATTTGTCCCTTAAAGCGAATTGCGTTGGTGTCGTAATAATCGGCACCGGCATAGATCACCGCGATTTTGTCGAAGAGCAGCTCCGCGATCTGTTTGGCCTGATTCTTCGCGTTCGGGCTTTCAACCAGATACTGCCTGAGATTGTCGGCCAGATACTCGCAAGCTGACGTGACCAGCTTTCCCTGCGCCGGAATCAGGCCGATTTGCTCGACAAAATGCAGCAAGGGTCCGAATGAATAACCCAACGCGGCGCGTGGCTGGTAGCCGGTTGGTAGAGTCACGCGATGGATTCCGGCTTTCTCCGCGATGGTGCCCAGCTTGCCGCCGGTGGTCGAGACGAATAATTGACAACCCCGAGCCTGGGCCTCGGCGAATGCTGCCAGAGTCTCCTCAGTGTTGCCGGAGTATGAGGAACCGATCACCAGAGTGCTCCGGTCGACAAACTTGGGCAAACCGTAGTTGCGATTGATATAGATCGGCAGCGGCAATTGATCTGCCAGATAGGCGCGCAGCATGTCGCCGCCGATTGCCGAACCACCCATGCCGGCGATCACAATCGACTTGATCCGTGCCGTGTCGATCTGGCTCTTGCCGGCAACCACCGGCAGCTTGAAGCCATCCTGAAGTTGCGCCGGAAAATCAACGATCTTGCCATACATATCATGCGGATCGATTTCCGCAAACTGCTCTTTGCTCCATTCCATGGTCATCACCGTTTTCTAGTTTCCGAATTTGTCAGCAAACCAACTATAGAGAAGCGCCTCAATGCGCTCGGTTGTGGTCAGTTTTGCGATTCGCTGTGCCAGACTGCGGCACTCATGATAGTCAAGTTGCGAAATCACGCGTCGAATTGTCGGTAGCGATTGCGTCGCGACGGAGAATTTGGTCAGCCCCATACCGATCAACAATGGCACATGCTCCGGCACGCGAGCCATCTCACCACAGAGTGAAACCGAGATCCCGGCCGCCTGGGCCGCATCGATAGTGTTCTGGATCAATTTCAGTACCGCCGGATGGAGTTCGCGATAGAGCTTGACCAGCCTCTTGTTACCGCGGTCAGCAGCCAGGGTGTATTGCACCAGATCATTGGTGCCGATTGAAAAGAAGTCGACATGACGAGCCAGTGCGGAAGCCATCAACGCCGCCGCCGGGACCTCGATCATGATCC
>JBDRQZ010000645.1:0-7249 GCA_043826025.1 bacterium
ACATCAAGCCGACCGCCAGGAGCGCGTTGAAGGCATAGCTGGTTACGAATTTCGGCACCTTCGCGCCAAAGATCTGCCGCCAGAGTTCCTCGAAGAGATAGCGATTCAGCCGTACCGCCGAGTCGAGAGTAGTGATAATGAAACTCTCGATCATCAAAATGCCGAACACCGAACCGACCGCGATGGAGATGAAGGGTAACGCTTTATTTACCAGGATCCCCGAGGCCAGTGAAAAGGCCAGAATCGGATTGGAGCCGGCGCTTTCGGGCCAGACAATGCCGAGATATTGATCGAGCGAAAGTGAAGAACCAATCGCCAACAGTACCATAGTCGCCAGCAGGCCTTCGAGCAGCATGCCGCCATAGCCGATGCGGCGAGCATCGCGCTCATTGGCGACCTGTTTGCCGGTGGTGCCGCCCGCCACCAGCGAATGGAAGCCACTGATAGCGCCGCAGGCGATGGTGATAAACAAGAGTGGCCAGATAAAGCCCAGTTTTTCGATCCCCACCGCGAGATTGAACTGTGGTATCTGGATCGCGGCAGAATCGCCGCCGCCAATACCGACGACAACAATCGCGAGCAGAACCATGAACATGCCGAAGTAGAGAATTTGGGCATTGACAAAATCGCGCGGTTGCAGGATCACCCAGACCGGCAAGGTCGCTGCAAACAGCACATAGATCGAGATAACGACCATCCAGAGGTCGGGGGAGAGCGAAATCGGAAAGCGGAAGCCGAGATAGACCGAGGCGACGCAGAGCAGGAGTGCGAGGGCATAGGAGCCGGCGGTCGAGATTTTGCGGCGATAAATCAAGGTCCCCAGCAGCGGCGCGATCAGGGTGATGATGATCACCGAGGTCGAGGCGATGCCGCCGATTACTCCTTTGGTTTCGCCGTTTTCGGTGACTGTTCGCAAGAGCGTCTGCGATTCACTCAGGCCCAATTTCTCCAGCGGCCACATCGAGGTCAGCGAGACAGCCGAGAGCTTGAGAAAGGCCGCGGTGACCAGGACAATCATAATCAGCGTAAACAGGATAAAGAGGTTGAAGCCCCAGCGACCGAGCGACTTGCCGGCAATCTGCGCCATGGAACTGCCTCCCTCGCGCATCGAAGCGAACAGCGCCGTATAGTCATGCACCGCGCCAAAGAAGATCGCACCGAACAGCACCCAGAGCCAGGCCGGTCCGAAACCATAGACAATTCCCAGTGCCGGGCCGATGATCGGTCCCGCTCCGGCAATCGTTGAGAAATGGTGTGCAAAAAGGACATGCAGCCGGGAGGGAACGTAATCGCGACCATCATTGCGGGTGACCGCCGGCGTCGGCCGGGCGCGGTCCTCACCGAGCAGTCGGGCCAGATAGCTCGCATATCTGGTCGAGGCTAATGCCAAGGCGATAAGGGTAAATGCAAGAATCAGCAGGATATTCATGACACAGCAGATTTATTTTGCTAATCTAATAGTATAGTGCTAAACGGTGGTGAGGATGTCAACCAGCAACCTGACACCGATTTAACCGTAGTAATAACGTGGATGTACCGATAATAGGTTAGTAAATATGAAAAACACGATTTTGAAATCACTTCTGGTGTTCCTGATGCTGACTGCGGTCAGTGCACAGGCCTATGATTTCCGCGCCGAAGATGATATCTACCTAACCGGCAACTTCGACGAGGACCTGCTCCTCTTCGGCACCAGCGTCAGTTTTGACGGTTTCGTGCGCGGCGATATTCTTACCGCGACGCGCACCCTGACCTTTGATGGTGAGATCGACGGCAACCTGTGTGCCGCAGGTGAGCGGCTGACAGTCAACGGCGATGTGCGGCGTTCGATTCGCTGCGCCGGGCAGTATGTCACTATCAATTCAGTTGTCGAGGGCGACGTTATCGTTTTCGGCCAGCAGATCCTGCTTTCCAATCAGGCCACGGTGATGCGCGACTGCGCCTTATTCGGTGCTGATCTGACTATCGACGGCACGATTGAAAGTGACTGCGATCTGCATGGCGGGGTGGTGACGATCTCCGGGCGGATTATGGGCGATGTCGATATCTCAGGCGGCCAGATTATTCTCACGCCGCAGGCGGTGATCGAAGGTGATCTCAACTATGAATCGCATGAAAAAGCCAGGATTTCTCCCGAGGCCCAGATTCTGGGTGACACCAAATGGAAGCGCACGCGCGATAAATCCGGCACTGAAGTCTCCTTCCCGGCGACGCCGCCGCCGCAGAGCTGGCTCTGGGGATTTCTCTTTCTCTGCGGCTCACTTCTGATCGGTGTCCTGATTATTGTCTTCAAGCATGATATGGTCGAGCGTATCACCAGCGATATGAAGAAGAACGGGCTGCTGCATTTCCTGATGGGTTTGCTCGTGGTTTTGTTGATGCCGGTGCTGATTCTGCTGATCGCGATCACTGTCATTGGTCTGCCGGTGGCGGCCGCGGGGATGACCGTCTATTTCCTCCTGTTTATTCTGGCCAAAATTGTTGTCGGAATCTGGCTGGGCCGACTGCTGCTGGAGGCGATGTCGCATGGCAAGAAGGTTTCGCTCGGCTGGTCGCTGGTTCTCGGGATGCTGCTCCTGTTCCTCCTGTTCAAGATTCCGGTGCTGGGCTGGGTGATCTATCTGCTCGCCTGGGTGATGGGCGCTGGAGCGCTGACGATGTGCTTTTTCCGACGCAAGCGGGTGGTGGTCGAGACGGAGCAGCCGGCGACGCCGGCGTAACTGCTCCTATTCTCTGGCTGTCCTTTCAGCCAAAAGCGTGGTGAACCAGATCCCTTGCCGAACGACAGTATTCTCAGAGAATGTAAGCTACGTCTGGCCGCGCAGATTTAACTGGCGCGAAGCAGCCGTGATACCATAAATTGGCAGCGAGACGATGGCCCTCAAACAGAAACAGAAGTGAGTATCCGATGCCGCCAGCAGCACGAATAGGTGATATGCATACCTGCCCGATGTTTGATGGACCAAAGCCTCATGTTGGTGGGCCGATAACGGTGGGCCATGGAACCACCTTGATTGGCTTTATGCCCGCCGCCCGCGTTGGTGATGCGGTGACCTGCGTGGGCCCGCCCGACACGATTGCCAAGGGGTCCGCCGCGGTGCTGATCGGCTATATGCCGGCTGCAAGGATGGGCGACATTACCGCGCATGGCGGCGTGATTGTTCTCGGGCACCCGACCACGATGATCGGCGAGACCGGCAGCGGTGGTGGGGGTGCCGCCGGACCCGCAGCGAACGCTATGGCCGCGGCAGCCACCTCGGCGGCGTCAGCGCCCGCGGCAACCTCGCAGACACGAGCGCTCACCGAGGCCGCCGAAGAGGGTGTCCCTACTGTAGAGCACTGCCCCTATGCTCAGGAAGGCCATTAACCGGCAGTGAGCGAACCGAACTTCTTTTTCGAGCGGATGCGCGAGGAGCTGCAGACGGCGCGCGATCTCTGGGGAAAGCAGGTTTATGCAATCTATGATGGGGCCAAACATCCCGGTATCGGCGCGCTGCTCAAAGAACTGGAGACGCCCGCGTCCGACCTCTTTTCTTTCGTGATAATGGAGACACTCTGGCACGTAGCGCCCTATCTTGCCGAGGTGAAATTCGACGACAATGAACTGGAGTGGTGGCGAGCCGACCCCAATGTTCCGGCGGGCGCATTGTTTCTGATATCCGATGCCCCGCTCGATGAGGTCGCGCCACATTTTAGCCGTTACATACTTGTCGAGGATTATCGCCCGAAAGAGGTAATCTTCCGATTCTACGATCCGACAATCCTGCACCCGTTTCTTAAGGTCTCAACTGAGGCTGAGTGGCGGCGATTCTTTGGCCCGGTGATGGCGATGTTGGCGCATGATCCAGAGGATAAACCGATCGCGACTGATCCCTCACTCCTGGTCTGGCATCATCCAGATCATCACATACCATTCGAGGAGCGCTCCAGATTCAGTGAGCGGGAGGAATTTCCGTTCAAGTTGCGTCTCGAACATGAAGAGGCATTTCGGAAAGAGACACGCGAAAAGTATATCGCCAAAGCTTCTGAGTATGTCCAGCGCGAATGCCTGGCGAAGCTGATGCACTCCGAGCAGCCTGATCCTCGCCCCTATGTCGAGCGGGCGATGGCATTGGGGCCGACTCTTGGCCTGACCAGCGGGCAGATGGTTTCGATGTTGGCCAAGGCAATTGTGCTCAGCGATGAGCAGACAATCAGTGCGCGACTACGCGAAGTCCCGGAAGGCAAGCGCAGCGTTTTGATGCGAGAGATAGATTTGGAACTGACTAAGACGAGAGCAGCTAATGCATAGCCCTCCAGACTTGCCTGGCGGCAGCGGCGTTCCGGGTTCCGGCTCCGATGAGGAGTCACTGCCTGACACTTCAGGTGGTGGAACACCTGACCCCACCGGTGGAGCTGGTGCTGGAACGGGAGCGAGCGGCGCCGACCCGGCTGCCGGCGCTGGCGGTGGTGATCCCACAGGTGGTGGCACACCTGATACTTCAGGTGCGGCCGGAGCCGCCGGAGCCGGGGCGCCCCCGGGTACCGAGATGCCCTCGACCGAAGCCCCCGCAGATGGCCCGGAGGAATCGGTCGAGGATATCCCTGAGCCGGAACCAGCCGCAGCCGAGGCTCCCGGCGGCGAGTCCTGCGAGGCGGGCGGCACCTGTATTCCCTGCACCACCGGCAATCTACAGGTAACGGTCAAGAAACTAGCAGTCTGCTGGGACACCGGCCCGGATGGTCTCGATGCTGAAGATACTCCATTGTCCGGCGCTAGTGTGCGGGTAAGTGGCCCTTCCAGCCCGGAGGCGCAGGAAACCGATGAGAGTGGCGTAACTCTATTTCAGGCCCTGCAACCGGGTGAATACACAGTCTCCGTCACTTACCAGGATGAGGAAGCGCACTCCTACGATATGCCGAATGATCCGGTCACCGGCACGGTGGAGATCCATGCCACTGCAGAGGTCGAGGCTGTGCTCAAACGTCAGGGACTGGAGTGCATGCGCAAGCATCCGGTTAGTAGTGGAACGCAGGGTGGTCCCTGGATCTGGCTCCCGGTTTTCTGGGTCTTCTGGAGTGAGCCCTGGATCATGATTATCCGTGACGTCCTTTGGCTGACCTGCATGACTTTCATTGTGCTCGGCGCGGCAGTCTGGCAGGACCCGGCGATGGCGGCGCTGTTCTCGGCACTCTGGGCCTTCTTCAGTTGGATCATCTTCGGCATGATAGTCGGGATTATCTTCTCGATCTTAGCCTTTATCTTATTCGGGTTCTGCTTCGCAGCCGCGATATCCGCGGCAGCCATGGCATTCCTGGGATTCCCCACCACCAATCCGATCTGGTTCGCGATGTGCGCGGCAACCTGGGTCGCATTCATTTATGCAGTGGCGATCAACCGCCGCGAACCCTACTCGCCCGACAGTGTCATGTGGAAAGTTGTCTGTGTGATCGGCATGGTTCTGGGGATGGCGATCGGTTTGGTCTGCCTGATTCTGTTGGGCGGCGCGATGAACCCATACTTGCTCTACATTTTGGGACTCGCAATGTCGGCGATCTGCGGATTTGCCGCGGCGTTTTTTGCGCACATTTTCACCAACGAGGGAAACTCCGAGGTTACCGATTGGCAGGGTGGCTTCAAGCTGCCTTACGAAGGTGATCGCTACTGTGTGCAAGGTTCACGTGGATTCGTCAGTCACTATGGCTGGCAGGAGAAAAGCAACGATTTCGCCATCAAGGAAGGCGAAGATGTTCTCTGCGCGCGGGAGGGACATGTCATCGCCTTCAAGCAGGACCGCACCGGCACGGCAGCAGGTTCCGGCAACAATATCCCCAACTTCGTCAAGGTCCGGCATCGCGACGGCTCGATCGCCGAATATCTGCATGGCAAGCGCAATGGCGTCACCTCCGCCAACCATGCTCTGATCGGCGCCGGTTACACGCAAGCCGGTACCGGCGACAACGCCGACTACCGCAACGAGGACAACCCAGTGTATGTCCAGACCGGGCAAGTGCTTTGCCATGCTGGTAATGTCGGGATCAGTATGTTTGCTCATATTCACTTCACCATCCGTCATGCGCCGGGTGCGGCGACCGGTACCGGTGACGCCGCCAATTTCGCCGGGATCCATTTCGACGATGAAGATGTCAGTGGCCATGAGGGGCGAGTTTGGAGTATGCGCAAATACCACTCCGACAATGAGAATAAGGGGCCGGCCGAAGTGCCGGATAACGTCGCCGAAGTCGATGCCTACCCGTAGACCTCCGAGACTCAGCTAATGGCAGACAAGCAGAAATACTCGATCAATCTCGATCTCAAGTATGAGCCGCTGGAGTTAATCGACGTTCCTGAGCTGGTCGCTGAGTGCAAAGAGCAGTGGTTCAACCAGACGTTAACGCAGGTCAATGACTGCGTGGTGCGGCTCGGCATTCTGCATGGCGAGTTCCACTGGCATCACCATGATGATGAAGATGAATTCTTCTTCGTGCTTGAGGGCGAATTGCTGATTGATCTCGAAAGCGAGACAATCGCGCTGGGAGCGCATCAGGGCTTCATGGTTCCCAAGGGTATCCGCCACCGCACCAGGGCACCGGAAAAAGTGGTGATCCTGATGATCGAGGGAGCCGGGGTCCAACCTACCGGGGATTAACCGTCAGCGAACGCAGTGGTGCTTGACACCAACCTCTTCAAGAAAGCTCTCGGCATTGGCGCCCTGCAGCATCGCCAAAGTGGCGAGTAGCCCGGCCTCAAGGCAGTTTGCTGCCACAACCGTAACGCTACGAGGTGCATCTCTTACGGGCCAGCCGGTGAGCGGGTCGAGAATGTGACCCAAGCGTTTGCCATTGACGTAGCAGAAGCGTTGCGCATCGCCGCTGGTGGCGACCGCGCCATCGACTAATTCTACCACCCCCAGAGCGGAACCTAGCTTTGTCGGTTTCTCGATCCCGATTTTCCAGGGACCACCCTCCGGATTTCTGCCAATGGCCCGAATGTCGCCGCCGAAGTTGACCAGCAGTGGCTGTTTCGTGAGAGCGTGCACCTGATCTGCCACGCGGTCGACCGCGTACTCCTTGCCAACGCCGCCCAGATCGATCTCCATGCCGGGGCGCAGTCTTATCGACTTGTCTTCTAGCTCGACTTTTTCCCAGCCGACTAACTCCAGCAGCTCAGCGATCAGCTTCTCATCAGGCTTGACCGGCTGACCTTTGAATTGCCAGGCGCGTCGCAACACTCCGGAAGTGATGTCGAACTTGCCTTTGCTCAGTTGAT
>JBDRQZ010000646.1:0-3440 GCA_043826025.1 bacterium
CGGGGTGGTGGCCTATCCAACGGGGCTCGGCAAGAAGATCTTCGGGGTGCTTGCAGGCACCGCGATCATCTTTGCGATCAATCTGATCCGGGTAATCACCCTCTTCTACCTGAGCGCCTACTATCCCTCGCTTTTCGACGAGGCCCACCTTTATATCTGGCAGTTCGCGATTATCATCATCGGCGGCCTGCTCTGGTTGATCTGGTATGACAAAGTCGTCCAAAGACACGCAGCGACGCCGGCTGTATAGATTTCTGCTGCTACTGGCGCTGGCCTACGCAGTTGTCACCCCGATTTGGTGGCTGATTTCCCCTTGGTATAGCCAGGTGCTCTGCTTCGCCGGTAACACTCTCCTGGATGGCTTGCCGTTCACCGGCGATGCGCTCGACTACTCCTACGAAAATGGACAGATCAAATGCAGTATCGAGTTCAACGCTGTCAACCCGCAGAAGAATAAGCAGTTGCGATTGCGCGCCGAGCCCTTTTGGGAGGGACGGCTGCTGCATTTCGGTTTTTCGATCTGGGTGGCGCTCATTCTGGCAACACCCTGCCGAAGCTACAAAGTAAGAGCGAGACTCTTTTTGATCGGCTGGGGTGTTCTCTTTGTCGGGCAGCTTGCGGCGCTTTATCTACAGACTCTCGAAGCCAAAGCACGGACCCTGCAACAACTCGCTGAGCTTGAGGGTTACGAACTGCCTGGCCTGCAACAATACCTACTGGCCTGGGGCGGCAGATTCTTCATGCGGATCGGAAACAAACTTCTCCCAATAGTGGTTTGGTTGATTATCGGGTTGCCGTCGATGATCCGCCTTGACCGAAAAAAGTAATCAGGCTGAACTTGGCGGCGATGCGATCGGTAGGCAGCCTCGTTAACCTCGACCGGATTTGCCGACTTTTTTAGGGAACCGATAGCAGAGGCTGCCTGTATACCGAAAGCTGCCGCTGAGAACAGCGGGTCACAGGCTGTGTCGGCAGCTTGATCCTGAATCTCAAAAATGAGCTTGAAATGAAAATCTTCCTGAGAATCGCACCTCTTGCCCTGACTTTCGGCTTGATCCTGCTCTTTTCACGCGAAGCGCTGCTCGCTGCCGACCCCCCGGCGACGATTGCTGCCATCGATTCCGCCCTGACAGACTCTACCGAATTGGCGGGCAATGTCGTCTATGTCGATTTCTGGGCCTCCTGGTGTGTCCCCTGCCGCAAATCCTTCCCCTGGCTGCAGGGATTGCTGGAGCGGTATCAGAAAGAGGGCCTGCGAATTGTCGCGGTGAATCTCGACAAGGACCCGAAGGCGGCCGCCAAGTTCCTTCGGGACATGCCGGTGACTTTCCCGATAGTCTACGATTCGAGCGGCGTGCTGGCAAAAGTGTATAATCTTGAAGCTATGCCGACCAGTTTTGTTTATGATCGAAATGGCGTCTTGCGCTGGCAGCATCTCGGATTCCAGCCCACTGATACTCTGGAGACCGAAGAAATGTTGTTCGAGCTGATTAGAGAGAAGCGGACAAAGTGAGAGAATCACAATCGATCTTGATCCTGGCGCTCGTGGCTCTGGCCCTTGTCCTCCTGAGCGGCTGCTCCACTATGGGTGTCGAGGTTTGGGAGCGGGATGTGCTCGCCAAGCCGGAGATGCAGTTGGAGCATGAGTCGATTGATCGCGGCATTGATGATCATATCTATTTCAGCAAAGAGGCCGCCAGCGGCGGTCGCGGCTTCGCCGGCGGAGGTTGCGGATGCAACTAGGCGACTCGAAGTCGATTAGAAACGCGGTTGCAGCAATTACAGCGGCGCTGTTGGGCACCGCCGGCGGAGTCGCCGCGGAATCGGCGCGTCTGGAATCTTCACTGCTCATTTACTCTGAAACCGACCGGATCACAGTCGGCGAAGGTGTCCTCGGACTCAACAAAGAACTGAAAGGTGGCCGCACTCTCAACCTGCGACTGACACTGGATGCACTTTCCGGCGCTTCCCCCAATGGCGCAACGCCGGCGCAGTCCGTGCAGACCTTCACCCGACCCTCCGGCAACGGCAGTTATCAGATAGCCCCCAACACCATGCCCCTGGATGATACGTTCCAGGATCAGCGTTATGCCGCAGATGTCGGGCTGACCCAACCCTGGGGGCGGCTGACTTCGCTCTCCTTCGGTGGTCATATCTCGGGCGAGCATGACTATTCTTCTTTCGGCGCCAACTTCGGCATCACTCACGATCTCAACCGCCGCAATACTACAATCGGGATCAGCGGTGCTTATTCCCACGATTTCGTCTCTCCGGTGGGTGGCGCCCCGCAGGCCTTCACCGCGCTGTCCACCACCACTGGCGGCGGCGGAGAGCATGAAGGTGGCGATGATGAAGGCGGTGAAGGTGGCAGAAGCGAGAGCAAAGATGTTCTCGATCTGATTGTCGGCCTGAATCAGGTGATCGACCGTCAAACGATGCTACGGCTCAACTACTCTCTCAATCACAGTAGCGGCTACTTAAACGATCCCTACAAATTTATAAGTGTTGTCCAAGCAGCGAACGGGGAGAATCCGGGTGCGCCAGTGGACTATCTCTACGAAAGTCGGCCCGCATCCCGCACCAAGCATGCGGTCTACGCGGAGTTGCGGCGTCACATCTCCGGCACCACGGCCGATCTCTCCTACCGCTATTTCTGGGATGACTGGGGCATCACCGCGAATACCGTCGAGGCGTTCTATCGCTTCGGGGTTGGTGGCGGCCATGCCCTGCAACCGCACGTGCGCTGGTATCATCAAACTGCCGCAGATTTTCATCGCTACTATCTGGTCAGTGGGCAACAATTCCCCGAACATGCCTCAGCCGACAGTCGGCTGGCGCAGTTCGACGGGTTGACCCTGGGCCTGAAATACATCTTACCACTTGATGAGAGAACTGATCTTAATCTTGCTGCAGAATATTACTCGCAATCGGGCGTTCGCGGTCCGCCGGACCCGGTGGGCATCCTGAGTCAGTATGACCTGTTTCCGAAGCTGGATGCGTTGATGCTCAGAATCGGATTCACGCGTGACTTCTAAGTCCTCCTCCTCCTTCTCACTGACAAAGAAGGACACGCATTGGGTCGTCACTTTCTCGGCGATGGCCAGCCCCTGCGAGATACTCCTCTATTCCCCCGAAGCGAGCGAGGCCCAGAAAGCGGCTCCGCTCGCTTTCACTGAGACTACCCGCATCGAGCGAAAATACAGTCGTTACCGCGGCGACAATATCATTCACGCGATCAATCACAGTGAGGGCAAATCCTGTCAGCTCGATGATGAGAGTTGGCGCTTGCTCACCTATGCCGGGCAATGTCATCAACTGAGCAAAGGCAAGTTCGATATCACCTCCGGAGTGTTGCGCCGCGCCTGGCAATTCAAAGGTCAGCCGATCCAGCCTGACGAGAAGCTGATTGCCGAGTTGCTGGAGTTAGTCGGCTGGGAAAA
>JBDRQZ010000647.1:0-2198 GCA_043826025.1 bacterium
CGTGGCCCCGGTTCGTAGGTGAGGAGCCCCGCGCTCCTGACACTGCGCCGCAGGCGCAGAAGATTTTGAGAAACCCACCTAAGAGGTGGGCCACTTGGCCGATAAATGGAATAGAGGTGACATCCAGCCAGCGCGTCGAAACATACGGCGGCTACAACTCCAGGGTTGCGCTATCAGAGGATATCTCAATGCCGGCAATCGCTCAGAAAGAGGCTATTAGGGGTAGTCAGAAGTGGCTGCAAATGCTGGTCAACCGGTGTCCAAACCTGTTAGACCAGTCATTGCGACCTTACCTCAAGATGACTGCACGTGATACTTTCACCTGGCGTTCGCCATTGCGGGAAGATTGCTATACCGAGTACCGGGACGAGGACTTTCTGGAACAGGTGTCTACTCGGCTGGAGCAGCGAGGGCTTGACTCGTTCTGGCCACACCGCGGGCCGGTCTGGGATGGTTTGGCCAGAACCAGCCGGGGTGATGTCATACTTGTTGAGGCCAAATCTCACGTCTCAGAACTTGCGTCATTCTGTCAAGCACGCCCACAGGCATTGAAGTTGATTCAAAACAGCCTGGCGGAGGCTGCTGATTTCTTTGGCGCCACCTCACCCGGCAACTGGTCGCGAGGATATTATCAATATGCCAATCGGCTGGCCCACCTTTACCTGCTGCGGCACCTGAACGGTATCCCGGCATGGTTGGTCTTCTTGTATTTCGTTAATGACTTTGAAATGGATGGACCTAAGTCTGAAGCTGAATGGCGATCGGCAATAGCGCACGTCCACGACCATTTGGGAATCAAATCAACCAGTTTACGACCGCATGTCATCGATCTGTATGTTGATGTGACAGCGCTTGAATCAGAATTAGCTTGTAGGTGAAAGCCTTGGCCTTCGACGGGTTTGTGTGGTGGGCTGTCGAAACCCCGAGGGTTTCGGCCCACTCGTCTGTCGTGTGCGGCTGAATTCGGTACCCCACTCGCAAGAGTGGGGATTCAGAGGGGATCAAAGAGCCCACCCTTGCGGGTGGGTTACCGAACGGGTTACCTGCTGTCGGGTTTCTCCGCACTCCCTCCCGGAGCGCGTCGGAACGCCGACCTACTCAACTGCGGTAACGCACTCGGTCTCCCCCGGACCTGTTCCGGGGCAAGTATGCGGATTTTGATAGAGGCCATGATAGCAAACTACCGATGGGGTTACCTTTGGCGCACATTCGATTATGAATTGTCGCCTGCCAAAAGGTCGATTGCCCGGCCCATCAGGAGCGGAGATGGGGTTCTTATCAAAATCGGTCGACCGGAGGACGACTTTGTGATCTCGAGAAGGCCACCATCGATGTCGACGTCGATGTCTGATATCTCCGAATGCCGGATCGAAGTGGTTCCATCTCCAAAGACAACCACGCGCTTGTCAGTAACAGCCATAATTCCATTTCTTCGAACACTGTACTCGTAGCCACTCGCCGATTGCCTAGATTTGTGCCTAGAGAGAACCTGAGCCCCTTGCTGAAAGAAAACGTCCTCGCTTTTCTGCTTCTTTATCTGAACGTCTTCAGGTGGAATTGGCTGAAAGGGCAATCGCAGCTCTTGTGCTTCAATGATCTCCTGAACAACGCTAAGCTCAACCTTGACCTCTTCTTTAGGTATCTCCAGCCCGTCGACCAAGTTTGTCAACTTGTCAAATTCATCTTGGGTTATTCGCCGATCTTCTATCGCCTCTAAGTAGGCTGACGAGAATATGCTTTTCTTCAACTCCAGCTTAGACTCCTCGCTGATTCCGAATACTTTTTCGGCGGCTCCGATAGTGGCTCTCTCCTCCGCGTTAATATGCCAGTCGTCCAAAACTCTATCCAAGACCGCGTGGTAAACGTCTTCCTCAATTCTGCCGACCGCGTCCTCGCATCGCTGTGAGGCTGGAAGTCTCCACCTTTGATCCTTTAGTGCATCGATTATCTCCGATGTCGGTACCGACACTGCCTGAACGAATATACGGTCAAGTGCACTCTTATACTCCGAGAGGAGCTTCTTCTCGCGGTATCGCACAATTGCGAAGCCGACCACAGTAGCCGCTGCTGTAACAGCCAGTGCAGCAAAAACGGCGGGATTCTCCACGAACAACGTCACAATCGCCACGAGAATAGTCGCTGCTACGCCGAAAATGATGAACAACAGACATCCCAAACCGTCTGCCTGTGGCTGACTA
>JBDRQZ010000648.1:0-2589 GCA_043826025.1 bacterium
TTAGTTTCGGCTGGATCAAGAATCGCTGGCTGCGGCTGGCACCACTGTTCTTCGGTGCCTGCGCGGTGTTTACGGTGTCGTTGACCGGCTCCCGCTCCGGAGTTATTGGTTTATTGGCGGTCCTTTTCTTCGTCTGGCTGACCAGCAAACATAAGATCGCATATGCCACGGTTGCCGCACTGCTGCTTGCCGGCAGCTGGTTTGTTTTGCCCGATCAGTACAAAGAACGCTATTCCAGCATCACCTCCTCCGAGTACGACCCCTCGACGATCGGCAGGTTTGAAGCGTGGGAGGCTGGTTTGCAGATGTTTCTTGAACGCCCCTTTACCGGGGTCGGTGCGGGGACATTCGGCGTGGCCTATGCCAGCGGCGAATACAGCGAGCGCAGCAGCTGGTTGCAGCCGCACAGCATGTATATCCAGATTATTGCCGAGCTGGGAATTCTCGGATTGGTGACCTTCGGCGCCCTGGTCTATTACACGATTCGCCGGAATTTTGAGCTGCGACAGCGCCTGCGACAGTGGTCGCGTCAACGCCACTGGCTGGCCAACGTATCATATGCGATCACTTGCTCGATGGGTGCTCTGTTTATCACCGCGATCTTCGGGCACTCACTGTTTCGGTTACACTGGTACTGGTCGGCGGCGCTCACTGTAGTGCTGTGGCGTCTGACCGATAACCTCATACAGGATGCAGATGAAGGAAAAACGAGAGATACCCCAGTCGCAAGTTGAGCGCTACCGGGATGAGGCTGAGTTTTTCGATCGCGAGGCCGCCGAATTCGCGACCGGGCGCAAGTCGTTGCGGTTCTCCAACCAGTTGACGTACGAGCAATACTTCGATCATGCTCATGCCTATCGTGTCGCGCGGGAGTTTCTGGGACCGGTAAATGGTAAGAAAATTCTCGATTATGCCTGCGGCTCCGGCTGGGTTTCGATCTACTTCGCCCGCAGCGGCGCAGAGTGCTATGGTTTTGATATCTCACCCAGATCAATCGAGGTGGCCACGCAGATGGCAGCCGACAATGGCCTCGGCGAGCAGTGTGAATTCAAGGTGTCGACCGCTGAAGCGATCGACTACCCCGACAACAGCTTCGATTTGCTTTTCGGCAATGCTGCTCTGCACCACACCGATCTCGAACTCTCGCCTGCCGAAATCGCCCGGGTGCTCAAGCCGGGCGGTCGCGCCTGCTTCATCGACGATCTGCGTTATCACCCGGTGATGTGGGTCTATCGCAAAGTCACGCGAGACAAGCACACCCGGTTCGAAACACCGATGCGATTGCGTGATATCGAGAAATTCAAGCCATATTTCAGCAGCGTAAAGTTCGAGGCGCACGACTTCTTCAACATCTTTCCTAAGAAACGGGGCCTGGCCCGGATTGCCGAACCTCTGGATCGAGTGCTCTTGAAGGTCCTGCCTTTCAGTAAGTATTTCTGCCGGCACTTGCTGATCAAACTAATCAGATAGGGAAGCAGCCACCTGGATTCGAGCCGTCAAGCTGCACTCTGCAGTGCAAGATTGAGAAATCTTTCACATAATCACTTGCCAAGCCTGAAAGAGCGCATAATATTCACCGCATGAAAAACGCAATCATCTACACATCTTTGGTATTGGCGGCCCTCTTGTTGGCCGCTCCGACCGGAGTCTTCGCTCAGGCGGAGAATTCCGCCGACGAAGCAATAATCCATAGCGATTCCTGCGAGCACGTAGTCGCTGATTCCGGGAGGGTCGACAGCGCGCTGACTGCTGCTGCTACCGAGCAAGCGCCGCCGGCGGAAACCGATGCTGCCGAAGAGGAAGATTCTGAAGCGGCGGTGATCACCTGGGTCGATGTGCTGCTCACCAACAAGTACCTCGCATTCCTGATCATGATGGTGGTTGGCCTCAGCCTGCTTCTGGGCCGCAAGATCAATGTCTGGATTAGAATGGGGATGCTGGCAATTGCTTTCGTTTTGTTTGGTCTCGACTATGTTTTCCCGCTCCATCCCAGTCCGATGTGCGCTATTACCCAGCTTTTCATGTTCCGCTTCACCTGGGGCCAATTCTTTCCGGCCTTTCTGGCGCTCTTTTTCGCGATGATGATTCCCAGCTTGATTGTGCGAAAGCTTTTCTGCGGCTGGGTTTGTCCGCTCGGTGCTCTGCAGCGGTTAATTAATATGATTCCCTTCAAGCCACGGTTCAAACAGTTCCATTTTGGAACTTTCAATGCGGTCCGTTTCGCCATGCTGGGCCTGTTCGTGCTGACCTTCTTCGCGGTCAAGGATCAGATCGCCATGCTCGGCGAGCGCGCCGGCGCCGATCTCGCCGACCGGACCTGGGTTGCGTTTTCGGCTTACAGCGTCTATGATCCGGTCAACTATTTTGAATTGTTGCACTGGAATATCGACACCCTGTTCATCGTCATGGGCGTCATCCTGCTGATCGCCAGCCTGATGCTCTATCGCCCCTTCTGCTATCTGATCTGCCCGGTGGGCGCGCTGACCTGGCTCTTGGAGCGTGTTGCACCGCTGCGGGTGCGGGTCGATCATGACAAATGTATCGATTGCGGCGATTGCTGGGAGAAGAGTCCCTGTCCGACAATCAAGC
>JBDRQZ010000649.1:0-7310 GCA_043826025.1 bacterium
GAGTAGCCACGTCGGGGTTACTGCACTCGTTGTCTGTGCTGGGTCCCCGCCTGCGCGGGGATGACCAATTTGGAGCCACTGCCTTTAACACGTGTCATGCTGGCGGAGGCCAGCATCCACAAAGTCACGAATGGCCGCTCAGTTGTGTTACATGCCGTTGAACAGCCAAGACGAGGGACCTGGTTTTCTGTCGAAGAACAGAGTAGCCACGTCGGGGTTACTGCACTCGTTGTCGGTGCTAGGTCCCCGCCTGCGCGGGGATGACCAAGCTGGAGCCAATGCCATTAGAATATGTCATGCTGGCGGAGGCCGGCATCCACGAAGTAGCCGATGCAAGCGCAGTTGTGTTACATGCTGTTGAACAGCCAAGATGAGGGACCCGGTTTTCTGTCGAAGAACAGAGTAGCCACGTCGTGGCCGCCGCACTCATAATCGGTGCTGGGTCCCCGCCTGCGCGGGGATGACACGTTTTGAGAGCGTGGCTGCCTAGATTATCCTACCGCCGCCTAATACCAAATCGCCGTGGTAGAAGACCGCCGATTGGCCGGGGGTGATGGCCCGCTGTGGTTCAGTGAACTTTGCTGCGACGTGGTTTGGCGTGGTCAGAGTCAGTGTCGCAGCGGCAGGTGTGTGCAAGTATCTGATTTTGACTTGCGCGTCGAGAGAATCGCCAAGCGCAGGCTCTCGCGCGATCCAGTTCACCTGACCGATCTCGCAGGTGTTGCGCCAGAGATCGGCATCATCACCGATCACGATTTCATTGGTCTCCGGTTTGATGTCGACCACATAGTGCTTCTCGGTAGTGGCGATCTGAATTCCGCGCCGCTGACCGATCGTGTAGTTGTAGTAGCCGTTGTGGCTGCCGACCACTGCGCCCGACATATCGCGGATCACACCCTCGCCGACCGGCTGCGCCTCACGTTCACGCAATAGCCGCGAGTAGTCATCATCAATGACAAAACAAATCTCGCGCGATTCGGGGCGGTCCGCATTGCGCAGGCCATACTTGCGCGCAAGTTCACGTACTTGCGACTTCTGCAACTCACCCAAAGGAAAAAGTGTCCGTGCCATCGACTTCTGATTCAAGCCCCAAAGAAAATAACTCTGATCGCGACTCCGATCGACACCACGCAGGAGTTGATACCGATTACTTTCATCGTCATGTTTGATTCGCGCATAATGGCCGGTCGCCAGAAAGTCGCACCCCAACTCCCGCACCCGTCGCTCCAGCAACTCCCACTTGATTCTCGTATTGCAGACCACACAGGGATTGGGGGTGCGCCCGGCGCGATATTCACTGAGGAAGTCAGCAATCACGGTCTGCTCGAAATCCTCCACCATATTGAGCACATAGTGGGGGATATCAACCTTGTAGCAAACCCGGCGGGCATCCTCGAAGGTCTCCAGCGAACAGCAGCGTCCGCTGGTATGCTTATCTTCGCCACCCACCTTGTCGAAATCCCAGAGCTTCATCGTCAGGCCGATGACTTCATAGCCCTGTTCCTTGAGCAGCACCGCCGCGACTGAACTGTCGATGCCCCCCGACATCGCAATTGCAACTTTCTTGCGTCGCTCAGACATCATCATACCTGCAGCGAGTATTGACTGCTAACGTGATTGGGCGTAGATCGGCGACATCTGCCGCAGCCGGTTGATAATCGCCGGCAATTGCTCGAGCGTGTAGTCGACCTGCGCTTCGGTGTTGTCTTTGCCGAGTGAGAACCGGATTGCGGTCTGCGCCAACTCAGCCGGGACACCCATAGCCCGCAGCACATGCGATGGTTCGACCGCGCCGGAGGTGCAGGCCGATCCCGATGACACCGCGATCCCCTTCATGTCGAGTGAGAGAATCGTCGCTTCACCTTCGCAGCCCATGAAGGTAAAATTCAGAGTGCCCTTGATTCTGTTCTCAGGGTCGCCGTTAAATGTCACATCGGGAATTGTCAGCACGCCATCATACAGCTTGTCAGCAAGTTTCTCGATCCTGGCGGTATTCGCTGCCATTTCGGCGAGATCAAGTTCCAGCGCCTTGGCCATGCCAACAATCGCCGCGACATTCTCGGTCCCGGCGCGTTTGCCTCGCTCATGCGCGCCACCATGCGCATAGGGGGTGAACCGAGTGCCGGCTTTGGCATAGAGGATGCCGACACCTTTCGGACCATAGAACTTATGTGCCGACCCGGCGAGCAAATCGACGCCGAGTTCTCTGATATCGACTCTGACCTTACCGAGCGCCTGCACCGCATCGGTGTGGAAGTAGATATCGCGCGCATGAGCTATCTCGGCCAGCTTCTTGATATCCTGCAGCGTACCGGTCTCATTGTTGCCCAGCATGATCGCTACCAGGATCGTGTCATCGCGCAATGCGTCTTTTAACTCATCGGGATTGATGTAGCCCATCCTATCGACCGGCAGGAAGGTGACATCATAACCATGCTTCTCCAGATACTCGCAGGTCTCCAGCACCGCGTGATGTTCGACTGAGCTGGTGATGATATGCTTGCCCTTATGTCCCAGCGCGTCGGCGACACCCTTGATCGCGGTGTTGTCCGACTCGGTGCCGCCGGAAGTGAAATAGATCTCCTCGGGGCGGCAGTTCAGAAGATCGGCGATTGTCTCGCGCGATTGTTCCAGACCGGCTTTGGCAAACTGTCCGAAGGAGTGGACACTGGAGGCGTTGCCGAAGGTCTCTCGCAAATAGGGCAGCATTGCTTCGAGCGCCCGCGGCTCGAGCGGTGTCGTGCTGTTGTGGTCAAAGTAGATTCGTTCCACCCTTGTCTATCCTTTCCGTGCCGCCAGCAAACCCTGCTCCATCTCCTTGAGATCCTGCAGCGTCGTGCCGTAGAGCTTGGCATTGATGTCACTTTCCAGGCTGGACCAGAAAATCCGAGAGGGGCAAATCGGCGCTCTCTCGCAGTGCTCGGCTTCCTCCGGATTATGGCAATGACTGAAGGTCACCGGACCATCGAGTATCTCAATCACATCGCCGACCGTGATCTGGTCCGCCGGCCGGGAGAGTAGATACCCGCCCCGCGCGCCCCGTTTGGCTTTGATTACTCCCGCTCGCTTGAGCCGGTTGAAAATTTGCTCCAGATAAGGGGGCGAAAGGTTCTCTTTGTGGGCGATCTGTGCAGTCGAGAGAGGTATCTCAGCCTTGACGATCGCGATCAGTGCCCTTAAACCGTAACGTCCGCGTGTAGATATACCAACCATATACTCTCCAGTCCATTATACGGAGAGAAGATACTAATCCTTAGCTGGCTTGTCAAGATTAATGCTGGCGGGATTCTGAGCAGAATTGTCAGTCCCGCAAGAGCCTGATTCAGAGCAGGTTAGCTGTTGATGTAATGCTCTTTCCAGGTCTTCTTCGAGTCCCGGCTACGCAGATCGACACCATGTTCGAGATAGGCCTTGAGGTTTGCCAGGAAGAAGGTCCAGCCGATCCGGCAACCCATGTGCATATTCCACTTATCGTTGGGTCCGGTTTTCATGTCATATTGCTTCAGCCAACACTCGGCGCCTTTGCCCGATTTCCTGATTTTGACTTCGACTTTCTCAACCTTGCCGAAAGTAAACCGCAAGAGCGAGCCTTTGCGAATCTCCAGTACTTCGGAGTCGAAAGTCGTGCCGTCAATGAATACCTGCCGAAAGGTGCCGCCTTTGTGGGGATCGATTGAGCCGCTATAGGTGAACCACTTGTTGAGCTCGCTGCTCATGGTCCAGGCGCGAAACACCCGCGCGGGTGCGGCGTTGATATTGACCTTGAGCAGAAACTGCGTCCAGTCATGTTTGGCTTTCGGGGGCATTGGTCTCTCCTTTAGAAAGTTTTGTTTCGCTTTCAATATCTACGCGAAAATCGCGAACGATTCTGGATTGTGAGTCTGTGTTTTGACCTGTACCCCACCCAAAGCGGAGCGACGGGTGGGATCTGCGTTGTCCCAGAGCTCTCAACCTGATGAGACCACTTAGCATTCCCACCCGTCGAGCAAGGCGGTACGGACTCACGACATGGGTAACAGTTTGGACTCATGACATAGGTAACAGTTATCGTTGGGCACTGGCGAAGGAGGTGTCGCAGTGCCTTGGAAGGAGACCTGTGTTATGGACGAGCGTTTACGTTTCGTGGGGGAGTGCATGAGGGGTGAGCGATCGATGTCGGCTTTGTGTATGGAGTTTGGGATCAGTCGCAAGACGGGGTATCGGTTGCTTCATCGGTACCGTCTGGAGGGGCTTTTGGGATTGTTTGATCGTTCGCGGTCGCCACATTGCCATCCGCAGGCGGTCAGCGATGATCTTGTAGAAGCGATTCTGGGGTTGCGTGAGCGACATCCGCGCTGGGGGCCACGCAAGCTACGAGCATGGCTGGACCGCAACCGGCCGCGGACATCCTGGCCTTCGGCCAGTACTATCGGCCGTATTCTCCTCTCTCACGGCAAGACGGCAGGGCGTGGCCGACGGCGGCGCACACCGCCCTACAGCCAACCGTTTCGGACTTGCTTGGAGCCGAATGCAGTGTGGTGCGCCGACTTCAAAGGTTGGTTCCGCACTGCTGATGGGGCTCGTTGTCAGCCGCTAACAGTATCCGATGCTCATAGCCGTTTTCTCCTGGTCTGCCGAGCCCTCCCAGCCACGACACAAGGATCGGTACGACCAGTCATGGAGGCGGCGTTCCGAGAGTATGGTCTCCCCTGGGCGATCCGTACCGACAACGGTGCTCCCTTCGCCTCGACGGCCTTGGGCGGGTTATCTCGGCTGGCGGTCTGGTGGATCAAGCTTGGCATCATGCCGGAACGGATTGATCCCGGCTGCCCCGAGCAAAATGGCCGCCACGAACGGCTTCATCGCACACTCAAGGAAGAGACTGCATCACCCCCACGACCGTCATTGTCGCAACAGCAGTTGACCTTCGATCGCTTCTGTCAGGAATACAACTATGATCGGCCACACGAGGCTCTGGCCAATCACCCCCCGGGACAAATCTATCGCTCCTCGACACGACCATACCCCTCGCGAATACCAGAGATCCTCTATCCTGACCACATGATTATTCGCATCGTCCGCCCCAGTGGTCAGCTCCATTGGCAAGGACAGGAATTCTACGTCAGCGAAACCCTGATCGGCGAACCGGTAGCCTTCGAACCGATCGACGACCGCTTCTACCAACTCTATTATGGACCCGTGAAAATCGCCCGCTACGACAATGACACCAAGAAACTCATCAAACCAAAACCGATGAAAAGGAAACGGCGTTGAACTCAAATCAAAAAAGTGTTACCTATGTCGTGAGACTGTTTTGTTACCTATCTAGTGAGTCGTGCATCGAAGCGAGGCTCCACTCTGGGTGGGGTACCGCGCCGGAACTTTCGCAAAACAAGATCGGCCGGTGGGGGTGAAGCTTGGCGAATTCACCCGTTCCACCGGCCGTCGCGTGTGGGTGGTGATAAACCGACTCCTGGCCAGTAGTATTTGTCGGTCAATCACTTGCAGCAGGCTCCCCATTTACCTGCCACTACTCTTGTCGAGACAACACCGGTATGGTTCGCAGGAATCTGTTCATCGTGACGCAATTGTGCCGGTGCGCGGCAGACCTCTCCCGAGGCTGTCTCACAAGCGCTCGTTTCGGCAGTTCCTGCATCCCGCCGGCGGCGGGAGGTGTGAACTGCCGGAAATGTGAATATTGTATGACAACAACTTGTCGCGAATCGCCAGGTCACACGGACGATTGCATCGTCCACAGGACCAGGTGAAACGATCTTGCGGGACAGCCTCTCCCGGTCTGCCAGCGAGAGTTCGAGGGGCAGACCCTGATGTGGTCGAGGGGGGACCGGGGGTTCGGACCTACTCCTGCCGCCCACGACACAGGTCAGATTTTCACTGCTGCTTTTTCGATAGTCGCGCCGGTGATTTCATCACGCAGAAAATAGCGATCCGGCACAAAGGGCAACCAGATTAACTCCGGCGGCAGCAAAGTCGGTGTCTGGCGGAGTTCGCCTTTCACAACCATGTATCCCTGTTTCGCCTCGATTGCCTTCACCAGAGGCATCATCAACTCGGCGGCCTTCTCCGGAGTGACGTGAACATTGACAAAGTCGTAATGCCCATCGGGCAGGGGATCGAACTTGAGACCATAGTCCCGACGGTTGAAATGTTTGACCAGCCGCAGAATTCGCGCCGGGTTGCCGATGCGAAAAGCGGGCATGAAGAAGCGTTCCTCTTGAAGCTGACAGCAGGTCAGGGTATCGAGGAAGTTGCCTTTCTCCGGCCAGTCTGAACTCTCCAGATCAAACACCCAGAAGGGAAAGAGCCGGTCGCTCTCTTTGGTCTCTACAGGAACCTGTACCTTGAGTTGCCGGTAACCGGTGGGGCTGCCGACATAAAGCCGCCAGCAGTTGTCGCAGTAGTAGCTGACCGAATCGGCGACCGGCAGATCAGCGCCGCAGTTGGGACAGCGATGCGCGGTGACCTCCACCGCCGCATCTTTGACGGTTATCGCCTCGCGCTCGGGAAGCTCGAAATCCTTCAGGGAGACATCCACGACCCGTTTGGCGACCGCATCGAACTGTGCGATTTGTCGTCCCTCGCTATTGGCGAAATCGACATACCAGACCGGGAAGTAGATCATCATCGTCTCAACCCCGACACTGTGCATCTGCAGATGAGAGAACCCCATATATCCGAGATGAGCTACGCTCTCAGCGGATTTGTCGAAGCGCTGCCGCGCCTGCGTAACCTCAACACTTGGCGCGATCAGATAGGCGCTCTCCTGGAACTCGGCATCCACGGGACGCAGTTTTATTACCTGCGTGCGAATCCCCAGTGAGGTCAGACTCCAGCGCTGTTGCTCAGCGGCGCAGAAGGAGACTTCGCGCGGAGTGATTTTCACTTCGATCGGATCGCGGCTGTCGAGATCGAATGAGGCCTTGCCGGGGATATCGAAATCGGCCTCGTGGTGGGGGCACTCAATCTTGAAGACGGTGCCGGTCACCCGCCAGAAAGGCAGATAGACCTGTTCGAGCGTGTGCCAGGTCGAGACCAACGGCTGCCCCGTCTTTTTCAGATGACGGTCAATCAGAAACTTCACCTCACGTGTGGTGAGGTGCGATTCCACGTAGTACTGCGGTACGCCGCCACTGCGCGAGATCTTTAAGACCGACGCGCAGTGGCTGCAAATCGTAGTGCGGTTGGCCTCATCGATTTCCAGTTTGCCACCGCAAAAAGGACAGGTAATGCCGAGCCGGTAACCGCCGCTCATCACTCTGCCTGTTTGTGACCGCAGTTGAAGCAGAACTTCGTCCCGTGCGGCAGTTTCT
>JBDRQZ010000650.1:0-5581 GCA_043826025.1 bacterium
CTGCCTCGATGTCAGCCTCGACCGTCTCAGCCGCGAGGACAAACCGCAGCGGTGCGGTGATTTTTGCGGTGGCGATGAGATTGTCGAGTCGCGAGACCTCGACCAGGGAGAAGCCATCGCCAACCGTCGCTACTCCGGACACCGTGAAGCTTCGTGGTAAGGGCGAGAGCAATTGCGCGACATTGGCGGTGCTGATCACGCTATTCGCCGGGGCTGCCGCGCTGCCGGCAGCAATCGCGCCGCTTAGGGTGAGGCTGTGGCCATTGTCGGCGGTGATGACCAATTCAAGACCGCCACTCAATTCACTGCTGTTTTGGATAGTCAACGCCAACTCCGCGGTTGCGAGTGTTGCGTTGTCGAGGCCGGTCGGAATATCCACCGCAAAACTCTGCGGTTCCCACGTAACTTCGGTCGGCGCGATGATCGCCTGGGCGCTTTTCAGGCGCAGGTTGCTGAGCGTCAGGTCGAGCGCGAAGCCATCGGTCGAATTCATCGTGACCACCTGGCCCTCCGAGCCGAGAACAGTTGCTCTGATTTCGGCCGCCAGTGCATTGTCTGCCGGGCTGAGCGCCCAGTCGGTCAACGCTATCGATTGTGTGCTTTGTCCATAGGCCGGGAGGTCAACCAACAGTCGCAGAGCACCGGCGCCGTTGTTGACCTCTGGAAAGGTGACCTCAAGTTGCCCGGGAATCGGCAACTGATTAGTGACTGTGTAGTGCAGTTCGCCTGAAGCCAGTTCGGCGTACTGGATCTCGTGTCTTGTATCGAGGGAAGTGGTCTGCGTGTAGTCGACCGTGGATTGCTCCACTTCGGCCGTGGCCGAATTGACAGTCAGAGTGCCGCCGAAACCGATCTGCAGGCTCAACTCCTGATCGGCCAGCGAGCCGGTGAACCCACCCGGCGTGTGGAAGAAGACTTCTAGATTCATTTCACCGGGGATAGTCTCTCCGGCCAATGAAACTGTCCGCTGACCGCTCGATCCGGCGGCCAGACCGCCGGGAAAGGTTTGTACCAGGATCGTGCCGCCGGGATTGTTGCGCACCTCACAAGTCAGTGAATCAAAATCGAGATTAGTGTTGTTGGTGGCGGTGAGGATGAGTTGGCCGGTGGCGATCTCGGCCTGCGCGATCGTACTCAGAGATGCCAGCGGCAGATTGACCGTGACTCCCGTATCGGGAGCCTCTCCTGCGGCTAGCGGCAGGTGATCCGCCAGACGAATCGACTGCGTCTGAGGCGCCGGCGGTGTGATCTCGTAGGCGCCAAGCTGACGGAGTACTTGTGAACTTATGTCGTCGAAGCGCAACAGCGTATCGGTGTAGAGAGTATCGAGTGTCTCCTCTAGTGCGAAAGTGAGATCGCCGGAGGAGTCGACTGCGAGATGTTCGGAACTCATGCGCTCGACCAGTTCAAGCGCAGTGTAGCTCCGATTGATTACCGGGATGATCAAGTTGACATCCCAACTCGGCGCCTGCGGCTTTTCAATACTGCAGCCACCGCAAACTACCAACGTGGTCGCCACGATCAGTCCGAGCGACAATCCCTGAATCCTGCCCCGTTCTCTGCTCTGCATTTATTAAGCCTCCGAATTCGCTTTCTGCATGTCTCACCAACAGCAAGCGCAAGCGCTGTGCCGAGGCAGTCACTGTGTAGAACCACTTTGGGTTCTTAGGTTTGGGAGTGTGAGGAGATGGAACTCGTCATTCTGTTCGTGGGACTACTATTGGAAAGAGCCCATAGTACTGGGAGCCTTCCCGGCGAACCTCTTGTCACTGTTTCAGTTCGGAATGCAGAAGGTCCGGTGCCGGATTCGTGAGCGGCTATATTCTGTTGCCTTGGAGACCGATTTGGGTATATATTACTTGGTTGTAAATTGATAACAAGTTCCAAGGGAGATAGAGTATGATTTCAACCAGTGACTTTCGACCGGGGATGAAGATCGCGATAGAGGGTGAGCCGTATTACATCGTCGAATTCAGCCGTAGCGCTACCGGTCGTGGCCGCGCCAACGTCCGCACCAAGCTCAAGAATATTCGTACCGGGCAGGTGATCGACAAGACCTTCTCGTCGGGAGAGACATTCGACGATCCCGATTTCAACCATAAGAAGACGCAGTACCTCTACAACGATGGCACTCAGTGGCACTTCATGGATTCCGAGACCTTTGAGCAGTTCCCGCTCAACAAGGAGCAACTGGGCGATCTGGTCTGGTATCTGAAGGAGCAGGGGGAGTACACGATCCTTTATTTCAAGGGTCAGCCGATCAATCTCGATCTGCCCTCCTCCGTGATCCTGAAAGTCGTTGAGGCCGAGCCGGCGGTGCGTGGTGACACTGTTTCCAATATTACCAAAAACGCCAAGCTGGAAACCGGTCTGGACATCAAGGTGCCACCTTTCATCAAAGAGGGTGAGTACATCAAGATCGACACCCGCACCGGCAAGTACCTCGAGCGCGCCAATCCGGAGTGATCGAGCAGGTCATCTATACCATCGGGGTCGACGAGTCGGGCAAGGGCGATTTCTACGGCCCTCTGGTGATCGCGGCAGCGGCAATCAGTGAGCTTGAAATGCCGCTGCTTGATGAACTCTATGTCCGCGACTCCAAAAAGCTTACCGATCAACGGGTACTTAAAGTGGCAGCCAGACTGGTGCGCGAGATCCCCTGTGAGGTAGTGACGATCATGCCTTCCAAGTACAACGAGCTTTACGAGAAGATTCGCAATCTGAACCGGCTGCTCGCCTGGGGTCATGCTCGCGCGGCGGAAAATCTGCTCGACAAAGTCAAAGCGACAAAGATGATCAGCGACCAATTTGCGCGGGCCGACGTGCTGGAAGGGGCCTTGATGGAGAAAGCGCGCGGAGTCGAGTTGTTGCAAGCGACCGGCGGTGAATCCTTCGCCCCGGTAGCGGCGGCTTCGATCATTGCCCGGGCTGAATTCCTCCAGCGGTTACAACAGCTCGAGAGTAAATGGGGCATGAAATTGCCGAAAGGCGCAGGGCCGCAGGTTGACCAGCAGGGCAAAGCGTTTCTCGGGAAGTGGGGCGTTGACAAATTGGGTGAGGTTGCCAAACTGCATTTCAAAAATGTGAGGAAGATCGATGCCCTGGTCGGCTGATTTCTTCGAGGAAGTTTCGCAGGATCGTCACCACGGCTCATCGGTGGTCTTCGAGAAATTCCTGACCCTGTTGCACACGTTATTGCATCAGATTGAGGCAATCGACGAGAAGTTCCTGAAAGCCCTGCCTCAGGCGATTGTCGCAGTCCGCCCCGACATGGCCCCCTTCTACTACGCGGCGCTGCAGGTCTCCGAGCTTATCGCCCGGTCGGACGGCGATGTGAAAGTCGATCGCGACAGACTGGCGCTGTTTGTCGCCGAGCTGCAGCAACGGCAGGCGGTGGCGCGCGAGAAGATCAGCGCCAACGCCCGCGAGCAGCTCGCTGGCCTGCACTCAATCATGCTGCACTCCAACTCCCATACGGTGACCGCGCTGGTGCGCGAACATCTGCCGCGTGAAACCGAGGTCTTTCTCTCCGACGCTTACCCCGATCAGGAGGGCCTTCAGGTCGCCCAGGAACTGGCCGGTTGTGGGTTTCAGGTAACCCTGGTGCCCGATGACGCGAAATGCCAGTATGTGCCCCGCGTCGATCTGGTGCTCCTTGGTTCCGATTGGGTTACGGAAACTGATTTCACGAACAAAATAGGGACTCAGAGCCTGGCGCTGGCTGGATTCAACGAGAAGAAGCGGGTGCTGGTGGCCACCGATGGCAGCAAACTGGTGCCGCGCAAACTGCGGCCGGAACGTCGCACCAACCGGGTCCGGCTCTCCAAAAACCTCTATCGCGAGCAGCCGATCTTTGAGGAAATCGACAATCAACTGGTCGATTGTTTCATCACCGACCTGGGGCTTTTCACGCCGTCAGAGTTGAGTGCTTTCATCGGCACGCGGCTGAAATATGTAAGTTTTCATCTCGGAACATCCTCCCGATAACTCGACCGCAACTTCTGACCGCTCAAGCTTCTCGAACTTCTTGTCGATATTTCTCTTAGCTGATTTGTGACTCAATTGTCGCGGGAGAAGAGAATGTCTGTACCTGAATATCTTTCGATGACACTGCTGATAGTCCTGGCATTCATTGTTTACCAGGCAAAGCCTCGCTACTTTCTCGCGCAGCCGAAATGCTATCGCAACCTGCTGATCGGCCTGCTCGGTTTTCTGGCGATCTTTCTGGTGCGCGCCCTGGGTGCGGCAGGGACCTTTGAAATGCTGGCCGGCCTCAACGGACCGGTGCTGGAGAGTCTGCTGCAGGCACTGTTCCTCATCGTTGGCGGCATGTTTGCCGGTGTTGCGCTGGTGCAGTGGCTGCCACGGCTGGCGGCGGCACAGGTGCAGGCGCAAGCACTTCACGATCAGATGTCGCTGATCGAGGCGCTCCTGGCGGCGCGGGCGCGGTTAACCGAGGCGCCCTTGCTGGCGGCTGAAGTGGCACATTTGCTCAAGCTGGTTTTGAGAAAGGTCGAGATAGAGGCTTACCATTACGTGGCCGAATCTGCAACTCTGTCGCCGCTCGAGCGGCCCGAGATCGAGGTCGGCAAACACACCGGCCTGCATCACTTCTGCACCGAGGCGCTCAGCAGTGCTGCGAACTGGTATGCCCGCTCAGGTATCGAGGGTGACCATCGTGCGCTGGCGGCAATTCCGCTGTCCTCCGACCGCGACAGCTCCTACCTCTTGCTGATGGTTTGGCCGCTGGGTAGTGAGCCGCAGCCGGACGAGGAACAACTGCTCCGACTGCTGCACGGGCAGTTTCAAGAGCCTCACACGGCGGCGAATGCCCCTTCAAACTTGCAACCGGCATTTGCGCAGTTGCGGGCGCGGCTGGCGGGTGCTGAACGCCTCGCCGATGAACTGGTCTCGCTGGATGCGATCCTGCGCGAGTTGACCGGTCATGATCTATTGCGGGTCGCGGTTTTCGATGAACGCGGACTCAACGTGACCCAATATGCGCTGGGGCGCGGCCAGAGTGTGCTCACGGAGCGAGACAAATCAATCTCTACCAATTCCACGCGACTTGCGGCGATGTTTGCCGAACCGCAGGTCACCGTTTGTGACGACCTTGCGCAGAGCCAATTCAGCGACGATCAGTGGTTGGCAACTTGTGGCGCACGGCGCGCGGTCTCTATTCCGCTGGTGGGCTCGGACCGGGTGCTCGCGGTGGTGACTCTGGCAAGCAGCGAGTCTGATCTGACAATCTGTCAAACCGAGGAATTCCGTCGTGAACTGGTCGATGCGCTGCTGCCTGCGGTACAGGCCGACCTGTTGACGCAGCAGTCGATTGCTTTTAATCGCCGCGTCCTCGACCTGACCGCCACCCTCAAGGAAGTAGTCGAATCAGGTGGCGGCGAACGTGTGTTGACCTCGATGACCGATACTATCGTCCGGCAGTTCCCGGCGACCGCAGCGCAGGTCTGGACCTTCGAGGCGACCGGCGACAAATTCACGCTGGCGGCGGCTTCTTATGCTCACCCCGTGGATCTGGAGATCAAGGACCATCTCGTCATACCGGCTGCCGAATCATACTGGC
>JBDRQZ010000651.1:0-2421 GCA_043826025.1 bacterium
TGCTGATTGCGGCGCTGTCACCAATGCGCTCAACAAGGATCTGATTGATTTCCTCATCGGTGAGGCTGACATTGCTGCCCACCAGCACCGACTGCCCGACAAATTCGATCACTGAGCAGCTGACTTCCGTCTCGCATCTCTCCACACCTTCAAGCACCATCACATTCTGCATCTTGCCAAATGCCGCCACCAGTATTTGCGCATCGGCTTCCGTTTGGAGTTCGGTGATCTTGACATTGCAGACTTTGTCGCAGTCGCTGACATCATAGTTGGCGTGTTCGATGCCAAGTTGCGTCAAAAATTCGGTGAAACGCCCCTCGTCGAGCGCCAAGCGTTCATCGACACCGGCAAAGGCCACCTCATAGCCGATGGTCCTCTCGACCGTGAATGGTATCAGAGTCAATAACAGCAGCGCCACGACAGCGAGGCCAAGCCCCAGACCCAGGCGGGGACGTCTCTTGAGTTGCTCTTTAAGTGCGGACATGAATGTTCTCTCCCTGGCAGGTGTAGTTTGGGTTCGCAACCGTCGTTCGACCCCAGCTCTTAGCATCGCCAGCGAGGGTAGATCAAGCGGATCTTCCCTGGCGGTGGCAAGAGCGTTGTCCAGCAGCCGGGCGGCCTCGGCCAGTCGGGCGCATTTGGCGCAGTGCTGCAGGTGCTCCTGAAGTTCCGGGTCGACAGACTGGCCGGCGATTGCGGCTAGCTTGCGTCTGGCTTGAGAGCAATGCATGTTTTGGCCTCACTGACGGTGGTTGACTTGAGTGATTTCACTGACCGCGCCAGTTGTTTGGTCAGGCGCTCCTGCATCTTACGGCGGATGCGGTGCAATCTCACTTTGATCGCGCTCTCACTCATGCCGAACATCTGCGCCAGTTCGGCGACCGTCCAGCCATCGAGTGCAAAAAGTGTGAGCATTGCCCGATCCTCCTCGGAGACAGCCTTGAAAGCGGTCTCCAAAATGCGCCGCGCCGCGTGGCGATTGCTGGGATCTTGACCACCCAGGGTCTCGCTTTGCTCCGGTGTCAGGGGTGACTCTTTTCGGCGCCACACCTGTCGGCTGCGGTTCAGAAAGGTGTTAACTACGATCCGGTAGAGCCATGGTCTGAAGGAGCTCTGATTACGGATGCTGTCGAAACCGCCAATCGCGGTCACCAAGGCATCCTGACATAAGTCGTCGCCCTCATCCCGATTGCCGGTCAGCTTGCGGCAGAAGGCCGCCAACCGCCGGTGTTCAGGTTCTACCAGTTTCCAGAATAGGTCCCTATCACTGTCCACTAGTATTTAGACACCTGAGGCGGTGAGGAGGTTACATATTTCGTGAACGGGGATCGCCAAACCGGGATTGCGGCGGTTTCCGGCAGAAACGCGGTTCTTGTCGACAATTGTCATTGACGCTTTAGTCCGCATTCGCTATCTTGATGGCGCACATAGTAAAGAAGACGCAAAAGCACCATCGAAGGAGTGGGATTATGGCAGTCATACGAATGAGTGATCACCCAGACAAATCATTGTCGCAGGTACTCGCCGGGTTCAGTGGAATGTTAATCGTCGACCGAGCCACGGAACTAGGAGGTAGCCAAGCGGTTCAAGTTAGTGAAGCCGTGTCGCTGAGATTTGAGATTGGCGGCTATCTAAACAATGGCCGGAACAATCAGCAGGTGCTGACGCTGAACGGATGCGGCTTTGAGGCTGAACGAAGGCGAATCCTGGGTGTCACTACCCCAAATGGTATCGCGTATACACCGACACTGGAGTGCGGTCAGAAGCCCCCCGCAATTGACCGGATCTATCCCGAGTGGTGGGGCGCGATTCCGGACGGAGAGGCACATGAAGTAATCTGGCGAGATCGGAATAACCCACGAAAGTACATCCGGACGGATGCTCTGGCGCTCGCCATTGGCTTTGCCCAGGCAGTCGGGTGGGGTGACAAGCATTCAGGATTTGCTGTGTCTCTGGGCGATGGGTTCTATGCCATAACCGACACGGTGCTGGTTGTCAATACGATTACCATACGTGGCACCAACCCAGCGCTAAGTAGGATTATAATGCTGACGACAGAAGACGCCCCCAGGAAAGCCTGTCTAATCCTGGCTGGAGAGAGGACACGGAAACCGAGTGGTAGCTGGAAGACTACTCAAATCGCAAGAGAAAGCATAATATCCGATGTGGGCTTTGAGAGCTCAGACGGCCTTGGGATAGGGTTGCAAGTAGGCCAGCTTCAGGCTGAGACACCCCATCTCGGTCCCTGTTCCTGCACGTTTACCAACCTTCGCTTTCGCAAACTGTGCGTTGGTATACGCCAGGAACGCGGCTACGCGAACACATACATCAACCCTGACATCTATAACTGCGTCCGTGGTATTGAATTGCTGGGGCATTCAATGAACACCTTTGTCTCTCCGATGATCGGTGGTAGGAGCG
>JBDRQZ010000652.1:0-4751 GCA_043826025.1 bacterium
TGCACAAAATATGTGCGCTAATTAGAGACTATGCACTGATTCTGTGAAGGAAAATCAGGGTGTGTCCGCGCTGTTTGGGGCAGAAGTAGTATCTGCCGGCTGAGTCGGCGCGGCCACCGATACCTTGTTCTGCAGCCAGGGGCGGGCAATGCGGAGGCCGATACCGGCAGTTCCCATCAAGAGCGCAAGACTGATAATCAAGAGCAGCGAGACAATCATCTGATACCAGCGCGCCAGCTTGCGGATCGAGTTGCCGCGCAGCAAACCGAGAAAGCAGACAAATCCAGTTCCCAGCGTGATCACAAAGGCAGTAGTGGCGGCTTCTTTGTGCGCATTAATCTTCTCAATTGCATACGGATACGCCGTCCGAGCGACCTCTTCCACACCGGGACCCGAAAGATAGACCCAGACTGAGAACAGTGTCGTCAGGAAGGCAAAGAAGAGCGCGAGCCTCTGGACGCGGACGCTGTGGAGGATCATTCCCAGGACAAACAACAACAGACAGAAAGCGATCCCCACCGGCGGAATGTGGCTGAGCACCAGGTGAGTCATAGTACCTCTGCTCTATAAATTCGCTTTCTTAAAGAGTTCGGCAACTTTTTTCTGCGCCATCTCGACTGCGTTCTCGACCGAGACCGGCTCGACCTCGCTGCCGGCACGTTCCTTGAACTCCAGCTTACCCTCTTTAAGCGAGCGGGCCCCGACATTGACGCGTAGTGGAATTCCCACCAGGTCGGCATCATTGAGTTTCACCCCGGCTCGATCATCGCGATCATCGAGCATGACATCAACGCCGGTGTCCTTGAGTTTGTCATAGAACTCAAATGCCGCAATGCGCACTGCATCGTCCTGCATCGAAAGGGGCACGACCTCAACTGAATATGGCGCAATCGGGATCGGCCAGATGATGCCCTTGTCATCATTACCGCGTTCGACGGCCGCCTGAATCGTGCGGGTGATGCCGATACCGTAGGAGCCCATGTAGAACATCTGTTCCTGGCCCTCGGCGTCGACATATTTGGCGTTGAGCGCCTTCGCGTACTTGTAGCCAAGATTGAACGTGTTGCCGACCTCGATCCCCTTCTTGCTCTGCAAACGGCCCTTCTGACAGGCCGGGCAGATATCACCCTCCTCGGCACTGCGCAGATTGGCGATTTCGGTCAGCTTGAGGTCGCGGTCATGATTGACATTGATGTAGTGGGCTTCATTCTCATTGGCGCCGACCACGAAATTGGTCAGCTCCATCACCTCGGGATCGGCTACCAGCCGGACCTTGCTCAGGCCGATTGGCCCGGCATAGCCGACCGGCGCACCGGACCAGGCCTCGACCTGTGCCGGTGAGGCCATCTCCAGATTGAGACAACCGAGCTGGTTCTTGAGTTTGATTTCATTTATCTGTCTGTCGCCGCGAATCATCGCCCCCACCGGTTGACCGTCGGCGCTGTAGAGCAGGGTTTTCGCCAGCCGTTCCGCCGGCACATTGAGGAAAGCGGTGACCTCCTCGACAGTTCCGGCGCCGGGCGTCGGCACTTTCTCCAGCGGCTTGGGCGCCTCGGTTTTGAGTTGCTTGGGACTGATCGAGTCGGCCTTTTCGATATTGGCGGCATATTCACAAGTGTCGCAGAAGAAAAGGGTCTCCTCGCCGCCATCGGTGTCGACAATCACCATGAACTCATGCGCCATCTTGCCGCCCATCGCGCCGGTGTCGGATTCGACCTTGCGGACTTCCAGGCCACAGCGACGGAAAATCGCGTAGTAGGCATCGACCATTTTCTGGTAAGCAACCTCGTGCGCTTGCGGATCGAGATCGAAAGTGTAGGCGTCCTTCATGATGAACTCGCGACCCCGCATCAGGCCGAACCGCGGCCGAATCTCATCGCGAAACTTGACCTGGATCTGATAGAGATTCAGGGGTAGCTGGCGATAGCTGCGCAGCTCCCCGCGCACAATACTGGTGACGACTTCTTCATGGGTGCCGCCCAGCACCATGTCATGCAGGTGGCGGTCCTTGAGCCGCATCTGCTCTTTGCCCATCACATCCCAGCGGCCCGATTCCTGCCAGATTTCGGCGGGGTGCAGGACCGGCATGGTTATCTCGATTGCGCCGGAACGATCCATCTCCTCGCGCACAATCTGTGAAGTCTTATGAATGCAGCGTTGCATCAGGGGCAGATAGTTGTATACCCCCGCCGCCAGCTTGCGGATATAGCCGCCGCGCAGCAGCAGCTTATGCGAGATCAGTTCCGCCTCAGCGGGCTCCTCGCGCAGGGTCGGTATGAAAGTCTTAGTCCACAGCATAGTCTAGTTTCGTCCAGGTTGCAGGTTACCTTGAGGCGGTAAATAAGCAGGTACAATGCGGCTGTCAAGTTATTTCAAGTTGGCGCACGAGGGCGTACGCCAACCACGGTTGTCAAATCGACTCCGCTTACCCGGCGAAGCCGGTGGCTGGTGTACCCCCCGGTGCACCAGCTCTCTTCCGCTATCGTGAGAACGATAGCGTCTTGGGCGGGTGACCGCGACCTATGGCCGCGGGGTCGGCAGATGCAAGCATCTGCCGGACACATCCATTAGTCATTGCAGTTGAAATACCGTGGCGGAGCCCCAGGTCGATTCTACGGCCAGCAATCCGGGGTGCCGTCGTCATCCACGTCGCAGGGTGGCGGCCCGCTGCTGAAAATCCACTGAATCAGGCAGACAGCGTCGGTGATATTGACGACCTGGTCGCAATTGGCATCACCGGTCGACATCGGCAGCGGTTCCGGACCGCTGTTGAAGATATATTGAATCAGGTAAACCGCATCGGTGATGTTCGCGACCCCGTCGCCGTTGACATTGCCGCACTCCGGCGGCGCTATGTAGGCGGTCAAGACACCGCTACCGGTCGCGCCCGCCGAGCCGCCGATTTCAATCAAATACTGCTGCCCAAGTGCAACGACGACATTAAGCTCCGACTGCAAGCCGCAGTGGTCATCATCGCAGCCCAGCGGATCGCCCAGCGCACCGCAATCGCAACCCTCGTACACGGCGAGATATGTGTCGTAAGAAGAGCCGCAGAGACTGAACAAGGCCACACCGGTGTTCTGCGCCGTGTAGCAATACCAGATATTCGGCGCACTCTGGCACTCGGCCGGACCATCCAGAATGGCATTGGTCGTGCTGAACGGCAGGTCGACCACGTTGCCGATCGCAATGGCATTCCCGCACTTGTCGTTTTCAGGCGGCAACGGGCAGGTCTCGATGCTCAAGTTGAAGTCATTGAGGTTGCCGGTGGAAGCGGTGCAATCTACTATGATGTAGTATAGACCCACCCCCAGCGAGACCCCCGCCAGCCCATGAGTCGTGGCATTATCATTAGTGCTAAAAGCGATACACTCTGCGCCGGGCGGACATTCAACCGCAATCGCCACGCCGGTCCCGTGGTGGCCGCGTGGATCGAGGCTGATATCGAGACAGACCGGGGAGGTAACATCGAGTTGGAGGATGAAGTCTTCACCTTCATCGTAGTCCCCCAGACAGGTGGCGGAATAGTCGTTCCCTCTGCCTACGGTGTACTGATCCTCAAAGGTGAACGGGAGATCTTCGGGCACGATCAACTCCTGGGGTAGTCCGCAGTTATCACCCAATTGATGATGGTAGGGGTCGTCGATAAGCAAGTCGAATTGCGGAATGCAGTCGGGCGCCGGCCAGGTGTCAACCATCAGGTAGTAGGTTCCGGGGTCAAGTTCGACATTCGAGAGGCCATGCACTTGCGCGCTGGAGCTGGTGCTCATCGCGATGCAGCCTTCATGCCCCGGCGGGCAGACATTATCGAGCACAATCCCGGTCCAACTTGTACTGTGGGGATCGAGAATAATGTCGAGCATGGTCGTCGAAGGGACATTGAGTTCGAAGATCATGTCCTCGCCGCCATCATAGTCGCCCAGGCAGGTGCTTTCGTAATCGTCTACCAGACCACAGGTCGTGCCATACTCGATCAAGAGCGGCAGCGGCTGGGAGGATAGATCCAAATGTATGGGGATGCCGCAGTTCTCCCCCCAATTGTCGAAGAAGACCTCCTCAATTCGCAGATCAAACGAAGGTATGCAGTCGGGCGAGGGCCAGTTATCAACCATGATGTAGTAAGTGCCCGGGTCGAGGAAGGGCAAGTCAATCTGATGGCTCGCGGTGCTCATCTTCGTCGAATACGCTATACACCAATCGCCGGGGTAGCATTGCGGGAAAACCATGACACCGGTGTAAGAAGTGTTGTGCGGGTCCACGGTAATCATGACCGACATCAAGACTGGCAGTTCGAATTTCAGGATGAAATCTTCGCCTTCATCATAGTTTCCGAGTACAGTGTAGTTATAGTCATTGCCTCTGCCACAGGTGGTCTCGTCAAGCAACTGATAAGGCAGATTGCCCCAGTCGAGGTAGACTTCCAGCGGCTCATCGCAATCATCGCCGGGAGCGCGCTGCCCGAAAGCCGGCAGTGAAACGGAACTGCAAAACAACACTATCGTTAGGGCCAGTTGCAGGAGCCTCATTGGATCCTCCCGGGATTGAGGAATATGACCGACGCTGGTTGTCCGGATGTCGAAACGTATATATTCCAATATACTTTCGGTTTGACGCCTGTCAAGCTCAGATGCGGCGTCGGAAATACTGGTACTGTCAAGCATTCTGTGTAAATTGGTGCTCGGGTACCTCCTGGGGTTGATTTAGGACATAGGCAATGATGCCATAGACGATTCGTTCGATACTGGCGACAT
>JBDRQZ010000653.1:0-2194 GCA_043826025.1 bacterium
CGGTCAGCCTCGTTTTCCGGAAACGTGATATCGCTGCCCTTGACCGCCCAGCCGACTAAAAAGATGATCTTCGGCCAGAGCTTGCCGCCACCCTTCAGTTCAATCTCGCCCCTCAGGGGCACCATGTCGCCGCCGGTGGAATGGACTGAGTCGATCTGGACAATGAGATGACCGCCGCCGCCAAAACTTCCCGGACCTTTGCGCTTGATAACCGTGCAGTAGACGGGGCTTAGACGACTAATCAGCCGGTCGCCGTAGCGCTCGACGTTGTCATCGACTTTGACCGTGACCAGGTCACCGCTGGAACTGTTCTTGAGTCCGTCGAAATCCTCAATGTCCATGCGAACCTTGAAAGTATCGCCTTTCTTGAACATCGAGTCTCCCAGAGACTGCTGGGCATTGGCTGTCACTGCCAACATGAGGAAGAGCAGCGTGGCCGCGAAGAGAATCAGAATGGAACGTCTCATAGTATGCATAACCTTACCTCCCCCAACGATTTGAGTGTCAGGGTCTGTATCTTACGAAGCCGAGCGCCGACTGTCAACCAAAATCGCCCCAGCTCAGTTGATTGGAGACCGAAAATGTCAATACTTACCGGTCGCAAGAAAAAGCTGACCCGCCTGTGAGCCGATATAACTATACTAACGAAGCTATGGCAGAAAGAAAACTAACACGCGCGCGCCGCGCCGCCGCCACCCTGGTTCAGGACATCGTCGATTCGACGGCGCATTTCTATTACCCATGGATTCCGCCCGAGGCTTATGCGCCGCTGCCGCGCGAGTTTGATGCGCTCGAAGTCGCGTTGGAGCAGGGCATCTATTGGGCCGGGTTCGAGAATCATCTGCCTTTTGGTTTTGTCGGGCTGGTGGCCCGCGAAGGCGCCGGCAAGCTGGTCGGGCCCTATCTCTACCGCGACTATCTCGGTTGCGGCTGCGGCAAGATTCTGCTCGATCAAGCTTTGGCTGAGGCTAAAGAACTGGAGTTGAATCCGATCTATGTCCTGATCCACCGCGAGGCGAGTTGGGCGCTGAGCTTTTTCCGCCGCTGGGGCTTTGAGATTATCTCTGAAGACCCGGAATTCATCGCCCGCTGGCATGATGGCCTGCTGGCCAATGACGATATCCCGCATGACCATCTGCTGCTGGCAACCCTGACCGACAATCTCTTCACCGAATAGATTTCTAACACCGGCAGTTCACACGCCTGCCCGCCGCTACGAGCAGCCGCAGGAACTGCCGGAACTGGCTTATAGGTCGAGACCCTGGCGGTTTCGACAGCATTAAGTGCGCGGCAGATGCCCACATCTGCCGGTATTCAAGCGGTCGCCGGGGTGAATAAGGCTACGACAGGTCCAGCTGGACCGCGTGAGCGGGTCGGAGTGACCTGGTGATCTGTTAGTGAAAACATCCGAAAAAGTGGTAGTGGTACACTTTGAGTAGCAGCCGATTTGCCCTGCTAATCTCGCCAGTGTTGCAACCGATACGATAAGTATGTAGATTGTAACTGCAAATTGCAGTTGGATGGGATTATTTGTGGATCAGGATCACAAACAAACCTGGGTAAAGGTCAATGCCCCGGTTGACGATGGAATCGCTTCTCTGGTCATGGCGCTCAACGAGTTTGAAGGCATCATAACGGTTGATAGCTGCCAAGGGACAGAAAACGAACCTGCTTACGTCTTCTTTACCTGCCTAGGAGATGGGGATTCTCTGTATAGCTTCGTATCAAAATTAGCGGCTTCGCTCAGCGCCCACCTTGATTCCTGTTCTGAGTGGTCGCTCATTCTGGAATGGGCAGGCGCTGAGCAGCCGTTAGCGAGACTTGAGATTCAGCCAGCTTCGGTTATTCGTCTTGCGAAAGAAGTTCGCGAAGTGGCTTGCAATCACGTCTAGCCGCCATAGGAGCGAGTCTTCTTATGGCAAGGTGTACAAAGCACCTCGCAATTAGAGAGACTGTCGCTACCCCCAGCGTCCTGCGAGACGATATGATGATACTCGGCACTATGCCGAGTCACCATTGTCGGGCAACGCCCCCAATGAGGGTGAAGTGCCCTGGTGCACTCACACCTCCCACCGGAACGTCTGAACGCTGCGTCCTTTGTTGAATCAGAGAAAGGCATTGCTGCGATCTCCTATAACAAAAGCGTGAAAACCCATAGAAGTGCTTGGAGCGCTTCTGGTAATTGAGGAAAGGT
>JBDRQZ010000654.1:0-5510 GCA_043826025.1 bacterium
TCGAGAGAGAAGGGCTTGATCAGGTAGTCATAGGCGCCTGCCTTCATCGCCGAGACCGCCGATTCTGCAGTGGCAAACGCCGTCATCAGAATTACACCGACCTCAGGGAGTTTCTCAGAGACATGCCGCAGAATGGCCAGGCCGTCGGGTGGGTCCATCTTGAGGTCGGTCACCACCATATCGATACCGCCCGCAGTCAGAATCTCCAAACCGGCGGCGCCATTATGAGCGACTGCAACGCTGTGGCCGGCATCCTCAAGCGCGCCGGAGACCAAGAGCGCCATCTTGGCTTCATCATCTATGACCAAAATCTTAGCCATTATCACCTACCGGAATAACAATAACAATTCTTGTGCCGGAACCAACCTCAGATTCGATTGCGATCCTGCCGTTCAGCTCCTCAACTAATCTCTTCACAACAAACAGCCCCAGTCCACTGCCTTTTGTCTTCGTGGTATAAAACGGATCGAAAACCTGCCGCTGCTGTTTCTTGTCGATGCCGGGTCCGGTGTCGGCCACGGAGAGTTGAAGTTCAATTGCGCCGTACCGTGCTGCCCTCAACGTAACTTTGCCCCCGGCAGTGCAGGCCTCAAGCGCATTGCGTAGCAGGTTGAGCAGAATCTGGCGCAGACTTCCGGAGTCAAACGATATGGCTGCTGCCGCCGGCTCAACCTCCGAAACCAGTTTGACCTCGGCACCCTGAAAATCACGGCGCAGCCCGGCGGTAACGGAGTTGATGATTTCCCCAAGGCTCTCTTTAACGACTTTGCCCGCGACCGGAGCGGCGAATTGCAGGTAGCGGCCGCTGATTTCGCCCAGCCGATCCGCCTCCTCCTGAATGAAATCGAACAACTCATCATCGGAGTCGCCGCCATACTTCTTCTTGATGCGTTCCGCGGTGGCCTTGATAATCGCCAGCGGGTTACGCACCTCATGCGCGATAATCGCCGCCATCTGACCCATCTGCGCCAGCGCTGCCTGTGAAATCACCATTTTCTCAGCAGCCACCAGTTTGCGGTTGAGCACCACAATCACACCGCCCACCAGAACCAGAAAGAGCGCCGCGACAAAATTGATCGGTACGATATTGCGCTGATACGATGCGAATGACTCGAAGAACTCGAATCCGCTTTCGACAATCAGCACGGCCACTACTGAATCGCTGCCGACCGGGCAGAATGCCGATTTGAAATAGCGGTCGCCCACCTGATAGATCTCCGAAGTCGTCGCCTCCCCCAGTCGTGCGCTGGTCAGCGAGTTCTCCTGCAAAGAGAGCAGCAACTCGACAGCGCTCGCCGAGTCGCTCCAGTTCAGTAAATCATGATCATTGTTGTCTATCAGGTTAATCCCGGAGAGATCCTCGGACTGCTCGATCTGCTCGAAATACTGGTCGAGCCGCACGATAGTCGCTAGCGAGAGATCGCCAAGCTCGAGATCGCTCTCGACCTCAGCTTCGATCTGCGGCGCAATCGTGCGACCGATCGCCAGCAGCCGGTCGCCCAGCGACTGCTCCAGCGACTCCTTGGCAGCGGCATGCAGATAATAGAAGGAAAGATTGAATCCCACCACCATCAGCGCCAGCAGCGCGATAATCGCAATGGAGATTGCCTGTCGGGTCAGTTTCATCTCGTTGTATCCTGTGGCCGCCTGCCTCACCGGTGTACCGTGCGGGCCTGTTCAGCGACGACGACTGAACCTGTAGGTACAGCCTTGATTGTCAGTGCGGGTCGGCAGGGCACCGAATCAGCACCAATTCGCTCTCTCCAAGTAAACATAGATTCACAACTTAGAGCCTGCAATGCAAAATCTGTGCTACTTCGGCATGGGCTTTGTCTATAGGATCGGTCAGAAGGATGACAACGATTAACCAGTTCGCAAAGGAGTATCTGATGACCGCAACCCAATTCAAGCTCGCCATTCTCGGTCTGCTGGCGCTGGCGCTCTTCGTCGTGCAGGGCTGCAGCAATGATGTTACCGAGGCTGAGACCACCGATGATGTCCTCAATCTGACCGACACTTATGGCGGCTATCAGCCCACCAGCGAATCGCCCGGATTCGGCGACCCGGAGCTGCTCAGCCTCGAGGAGTCGGAGCCGGCCGATGACCCCATGGCGAATTCGCCGCTGGTGGATTCACTCTATAGAATGTTTCAGCGCGATGTCTACTCCGTGGAGTTGCTCTGGGGCAACCTGCAGTATGACAGCACCGCCACAATGCTCACCGACTGGTCGGGTTCGCTCTCAGTCGAGCGGGGCGCTGTTGTCGCTGCGCGGTTGATTCAGTTCGAAGCCGACGATCACCTGATTCGCCCGCGTCCGAATGGCCAGACTCTGGAATGGGCCAGCCAGACCTCGGTTCACTATGACGGTATCCTGGTGTTCGTCTACGACCCACAGCCCGACAGTTTCCCGACCGAGAATACCCTGACCTTGACCACTGCGCCCTGTAGCCGCACCTTCACGCTGAGCGAGTTGGCCTCGCTCAGCGAAATCGTCGAGGTCGGCGACGACGAGGTCTCAATCAATGCCTTTCAGACCACCCCGCTCGATTGTGGCGAAGGATTTATGGCTGGCCGTTGGATCAGGCTGCCGAATGAGCGCGGCACCTTCCAGGGACACTGGATTTCGCGCGATGGTTATGCGTTAGGTCATGTGCGCGGGCACTTCGGCATCGATGCCTCCGGCGAGAATGTCCTGTTTGGTAAATGGATCGGCATCGGCGGCGGTTTCCGTGGCCTGCTGCGCGGCACCTGGGGTTATGAATCGGCAGTTGAGGTCGACAGCGCCGCATCCGGCTGGTTCAATGGCCGCTGGGACAATGCCGCCGGCACCAGGTTGGGCGATTTCGGCGGCAACTGGGTCGCGCTGCAACCGCCGCTCGGCGATGGCACCGGCAACGCGAATGGCAATGGTAACGGCGACGGCGTCTGCGATAGTACTGGAATCGGCGGCACCAATGGCGACGGTATCTGCGACGGCAGTGGCAGTCAGGATCGCCCGCATCCGGTCGGTCACGGTGCTTTCCGGGGGCAATGGCAGGAAATCTGCGAGGATACCGAATAGCGATAAATTGCGTCTCACCCTCCGATGACCCCTGAAGATGCCGACCCGTTTGGGTCGGCATCTTGCCTTTGCGCCCAATTTGTGATCTTAACATGCTTGACCGGGCAGTTGCATCTCCTATAATGTCAGGGTGTCTGCGGGGCACGCAGAGAAAACTATGACCCAGGTACTTATATTCATCGGCGGGTTGATTGTCGGCGCGCTGCTGCTCTGGCCGCTCATGCGCAGCCGCCAACAACTCCTGCAGCAGCAAGTCAGCGAACGCGAGCGACAACTTGAGGAGCTCCGCCAACATAGCGCTGCCGAGCGAGAACAGCTTGCCGGCACTTTCGCCAAAGTCTCCCAAGAGGCGTTGCGCGATAACAGCGATTCTTTCATGCGGCTGGCGAAGTCGACGTTGGAGACATTGCTCTCCGATGCCAAGGGTGAGATCGGCAAACAGCAAGAGTCGATAAAAGGTACGGTTGAACCGCTCTCAAAGGCGTTAGACGCTTATGACCGCAAGATGCAGGATTTCGAGAATCAGCGCTCCCGTTCGCTAGGTGAGTTGTTCGAGAAGATCAATCAAATGCGTGAGGTGGAGGGAGAACTCAGGAGAGAAACCGCCGGCCTCGCCGATGCCCTGCGCAAGCCGCAGGTGCGCGGCCAGTGGGGTGAGTTGGCGTTGCGTCGCTCGGTCGAGTTGGCCGGGATGAGCGGGCATTGTGTCTTCGAGGAACAGGTGGTTGGCGCCGATCGCGAACGGCCCGACCTGATTGTCAGCCTGCCGGGCGGCCGGAAGATCATCGTTGACGCCAAAGCTGTACTGATACACTATCTCGACGCCGAGAAAGAATCCGACCCGGTAGCCAGACAGGAACTGCTCAGGAAACATGCTGCTGCCGTGCGTGAACGGGTCAAGGATCTCTCCTCCAAGAGCTACCAGAACAGCTTCGAGGGCTCTGCCGATTTTGTCGTGCTCTTCATCCCACAGGAAGGATTCTACGCTGCGGCCCTTGATGCCGACTCCGCACTGCTTGAAGATGCGGTCACTAAGAATGTCTTCATCGCCAGTCCGACAATTCTGATCACTTTGCTACGTGCTGTGGCGCTCGGCTGGCGCGAGGAACAGATCACCGCCAATGCGCGGGAGATCAGTCAACTGGGCAGTGAGATTTATGACCGAGTAGCGACCTGGCTTGAGCATTATGTCAAGGTCGGCAAGGCCCTGGATGATGCCACCGGCAAATACAACGAGTCGGTCGCCTCACTCGAGATGCGGGTGCTGGTGACAGCGCGTAAGCTCCGCGAGAAAGGTATCTCCGGTCAGAAGGAAATTCCCGCGACTCCACAGATTGAAAAGAGCACCCGCACGCCGACGTTGTTCGACGACACCACTGATTAGTTGATGGTGCGTATCCCTAAGGGCCAGGCCACCCTGCTTGGTCGCCCCCGCGGAGGCGGGGGCCCAGCACAGTTACCAGAAGCAGCAGGCTTAGTCGCGGCCCGGACGGGCGGGCAAGGGCGATTGTGCGCACCGCGCGCACGAATCACCCCATCCCCAAATGACAAACCGGAAGTTCGTCCGAGGACAAACTTCCGGTCTGCTGCTGGAAACGTGAGATTGAATATCTTGGCTTACGGACACGCCTCGCAGGGGTCAGGGCCGCTGTTGAAGATCCACTGAATGATGTAGACCGCGTCGGTGATGTTGCCGATCGAGTCGCAGTTGACATCGGCGGACTCCAGCGGATCGGGGTCGGGGCCACTATTGAAGATCCACTGAATCAGGTAGACCGCGTCAGTGATGTTAACGATGTCATCATTGTTGGCGTCGCCGCAGAGAAAATCGGGCGTCTCGCACTGATCCGGAATCCAGTTGCTGTTGTTATCGGCCGCCACACCGAAGGCGATCTCGCAGGAATCGCTGACATTATTCAGATTGCAGTCGGTGATGCCGGCCGCGGGCACGATCTTGTAAATCTCACCACTCTGCATCAGAATGTACAATTCGCCATAGGTGTCTTCGGCGAAAGAAACGACGCCGAAATTGCCCATCCCCAGTTCTGTGGTGCGGTCCTGGAAATCGATCAGCGTACTGCCATCATAACGGAAGGTCCAGACCTTGCCGCTGCAATAGTCGGCGACGAAGTAGGTCCCCGGCAAACCATCGATTGCACAACCACGATAAACATAGCCGCCGGTCACCGAACATTCGGGATCATGCGGAAACTCATGAATTGGATCAGTGGTCAGACCCAGTAGATCGCAGTTGGTGGCGGGGTTATAACAATGCGTGGCTTCTTTCAGGCGCCAGCCAAAGTTGATCCCACCGGCCGCGGCAGCGTCATGGAAGCTGATTTCCTCCCAGTCTCCCTGACCGACATCGCCGATGTAGAGGTCGCCCGTGGCGCGGTCGAAACTGTTACGCCAGGGATTGCGGAGACCATAGTCCCAGACCTCATCCGC
>JBDRQZ010000655.1:0-2127 GCA_043826025.1 bacterium
ACCCGGTATTCATCGTTTGTCCCGGGGGCGATGCGGAGTTTGAGGTTCACCTCCGCGATGAGTGCAACAACCCGGTGCCCAACATCAATTCTGTCTGGGTCGAGCTCTATGCCTGCGAAGGCATGACCTTCTGCCCCGACCAACCACCGCTCAGCAGCATTCCGCCGCTCGCTCCATCCGACGCCGCCGGCGTGCTACGCTTTGTCTATGCCGGTGGCGGTTGTGACGGCAACTGCGTCGCGGTGGTCAAGATTCCCGACGGCCGCTGCGACATCGCCACCGTGCCGGTACGCTCCTACGACGTCAACGGCGACCTTGGCGTCGCTCTGCATGAGTTCAACGGTAATTCGCCTTGCTGCGATTACAATGGCAACGGAGTCGACGACAACGATGACTACGAGCGCTTCGTCGCACACCAGGGGCACTACTGCGGCATGACCGAGTGCGAGCGGTTCAGCACCGAGTTCAATCTCACGCCGGAGACCGATCATGTGCCCGGCACCAACGTCCAACTCGATCTGGTGCTGACCAACAACAACTTCGATTCCTGTTTTGTCGGCCTGATCGAGTTCTACTATTCACCTTCCGGCAGCGGCCAGAATGAGACCTCCTTCCACTCGGAGTTCTACGATCAGACGATGGCGCCGGGTGCGGAGGATACCATCAGCCTGGAGTACACCGTTCCCAGTTCTGGTGACGGCTGTCTGATTGCGAAGATCGAAACCGATTGTTGCAGTACCCTGGTGGTGGAGCGGGCCTGTCTCGAGTATGAATGGCATTGCACCGCCGACACTGCATACTGCTATGAGTTCAAGATCTTCATGTTTGGCACGCCAGTGGTGGACAGCATCGATACCGTAATGCGCTATCTCAATCCCGATTGGCCACCTCTGCAGGTGCTGCATTGGCCGTCGACGGTCCCGGTTACCGACTTCGACTCGGTGATGTACCGCATTTGCACGTCGCCCGGCTCAGAGCTGGGCGACGAGAGCAAGATGTTTACCCATCTCTTTGAGGGTGGCGCCACCAAAGCGCGCACGATTCGCAACGCGGTGGTGATCACCAAACAGACCGGCGATTGTAACGGTGATTGTCTGGTCAACATCACCGATGCGGTATACCTGATCCAGTACATCTTTTCCGGTGGCGGTGAGCCCTTACCTTACCGGGCTGGGGATGTCAACTGCGACGGCGTCGTCAACATCACCGACGCGGTCTATATCATCCAGTACATTTTCAGCTATGGCCCGGAACCCTGTCTGGTGGACCCCTTCTTTTAACCGGGATTTCAGGGCAATATCGCGGCTTACCAGCGACCGACCCCCGATTGGGGTCGGTCGCTTCTGTTTGGCGGATGCTGGCTGAGAGGCAACATAGACACGTTTGTGCGAATTCCGCTTGCGCGCCTTGGCCCGACGGCTTATCTTTGGATTAACAGAGCACTAGTTGGAAAGGCGACCCCTCGCAGAAGACAGCACCGGGAGAATGCCTCGGGTCGCGAAGTGCTCAGCACCCAATTATAGGGAAGAATAGCATGAGAGGATCGAATCGGCTCTCGCGGCTCACATGGATGTCTGTAATGGTTCTAGCCTTGGCGCTGTTTGGTGGCCAATTGGCGTTCGGCCAGCTCTGCGGCAGTGACCCGAACACGAATTGCAGACCGGGCGACAACAATGGTGATCAGGTGGTTGGCGTTACGGATGCCGTCTATGTCATCCAGTATGTCTTCAGTGGCGGTCCGGCGCCGCGGCCCTACTCGATCTGTAGTGGTGATGTCAATGGCGACTGCATAGCCAACATTACCGATGCGGTTTACATCATCATGTACATTTTCAACCAGGGTCCGCCACCGTATTCTTGCTCCGATTGGGAGAGCGACTGCACCAATCCCGGCGACTACAACCCGGGACCGTGGTCGCTATAAGCAACTTTAGATTCGCCGCAGCACTACGCCGCGCGGCTGCTGGTTGTAGTCGATGATGACTTCAGGTTGGCTGTAGGCCTGAGTTTGTCCGGCAATCTCGCTCACTGGCCTGGCGTGATCGATCCCGAATTCCAGAATCTGGTAGCCGTCATCTTTGAGATGCTGCGGCGCCTGCTCGACAAGCGGGCGAATTGCGGTTAAGC
>JBDRQZ010000656.1:0-2635 GCA_043826025.1 bacterium
GCTTGATGCTGTCGATCGCTTCGCGCAGCATCTTCTCTTTGCCATTCAGAAACTCGATTTGATAGTCGCGATAGATCAAATCGGCGGCGGTCTGCTGTTGTTGACTGCTCGCATGAGAATAGTGCGAGGCCGCGATATCGCCGGCCGCGCCGCGCAAATCCTCAAGCGCATAGCCCACTTTGGTTTGCAACCCCTGGATCTTCGCGTCACGCCAGATATACTTGTTCATCAGGCTGGCGATCTCCTGGGTGTTGTCGAGAGCATTGTCCACGTGGACCCGCAAACTCGGAAAATCTGCGGTCGCGGCAGTCGTATCCAGCCCGGCAGTCAGCATCTCCGCCACCAGGAAATTGCGTCGGTCGGTAGCTTCCATGATATCGAGCCGCGTGGCATCGATTTCAGAATCGATCTGATTGAGATTGCCCTCCGAGCTGATACCCTGCTCCAGGCGGTCGGCAATATAGGAATTCTTGAACTGGACCAATGCCGCCTCGGCATCCGCATACTCGCGCTGTGCCAAAGCCAACTGCTGATCGGTGAACAATTGCGACTCGCGCGCCGACCGCACCTCATCAGCAAGCTTCTTCTCGCGGTAGACCTCGGCCAGTTTGGTCGCCATCTCATTGGCGAGTTTCGGATTGCTCGATGAACAGGAAATGATGATCTGGCTCTGGCCGACCATGTCGACGTCGATCTTATCCCGCAACTGATCGATCTGCAGCTTGCGAATGATAGTGCGCAGATCGTAATCCGGGAATTGCTCCTGCATCTTGGCAGCTTGCTTCACGATCTCGTCGTCCGGCTGCAGATTGAGATCGTTAATCAGGGCGTTGACATAGTCGGTCGACTTAATCTCAGAGCGAGTCGAAGCCAGCCAGTCGGAGAGCATATAGCGGTTGGTGGGCAAGCCGCCCAGGTCGCTCGGCAGCATGCGCTCCAGTTCGGGGCTTACCAGCTTGGCGGTGGAGATAATGATCCGGGTCGAGGACTGATACACCACTGGCAAGAAATAGCTGCCTCCGAAGGCGACCGCGGTGACCAGAATCAGCGGCAGAATCAGCCAGAGCTTGCGCCGCCAGAGGATTTGCCAAATGTCCGGTAGGGTTAGCTGTCGTTCCTGCATTACTGGGAAAGCCTGTCTGCGAGCAGCACCAATGACGTTATCGAACCGCCAAGAGTCAAGACGTCACGCAGCGCGCTCAGTCCGACACCGAAGATTCCCGAGCGGCGCTCCAGCAGGACGATAGCATCTTCCGGGCCAAGTAGATAGCGTGGGGTCCCGCTCGTCTCGATGTGTTTCTCAAGATTGATCGTGTAAATATTCGAGTAGCCATCCAGTTTCGAGGCCACCTTGACTTTCTTCAAATTGGCGTTTTGGGAATACCCGCCGGCAACGGCGATCGCCTCGAGCAGATCCATCCCCGGCTCCAGTGAGTAGCGCCCCGGACGGGCTACTGCGCCGGTGATGTAGAACTCATTACGGCGCGTGTCGGCGGCGTGCGGCAGATTTCCACCGGTCAATCCCTCCGGCAGCCGGCCGACCCGAATGATGTCGCGCGGGTAGACTTTGGGCAGGCTGGCAAGATTTCTGGAAGTGACTGCATCCAATACATCCACTGTGAGAATCTGGCCCTGATCCTGCGTGCCGCCGCGAATGATCTGGACGCTGCGCAGGTCGCCAAACTCGGTAATCCCGCCCATCTCTTTAATGACTGTCCAGAGGTCGGGGATGACCTCGCGAGCGTATCGTCCCGGCGCGACTACTTCACCCTCGACAAAGACCGTGTTGGAGTTGTACTGCTGCACGGTGACCACTGCCTGTGAGACCTCGCGATTAAAACGCGAGACATTCTCGACGATCTTACGTCCCAATTGGCTGGGCGTGAGGCTCGCGGCAGTGATTTCCCCCGCAACCTTGAGGCTGATCTTGCCTTCGGCATTGACGACCACGACCTGATTGAGGTCGGGTTGCTGCCAGAAAACTATCTCCAGGACGTCATCGACGCCGATCACGTATTCGGCGAACGTCGGTTGCAGAGCAATGAGCAGCAACAGGCCGATGACGATTAGCACCAGATTCTTCATGATGGTTGCTTATCCTCAGTCAGGTTTTTTGCATACATACATGACTTGTTACGACCGCTCTCTTTGGCCTCAAGCAGGGCCATGTCGGCACAATATATAAGTCGGTCAACTCGCTGAGCATCATTAGGATAAATCGCACCGCCCAATGATACGGTGATCCGATGCTGCTCATTGGAAAACTTGCTGCGGAAACGCTGTTCTAAGATCTTCTTGCGCAAGCGTTCCATAAAAGTACGACAATCGTCGGGGCCAGGTTCAGGCATTATGATACAGAATTCCTCGCCGCCATATCGGGAAACGACGTCCAGCGAGCGGACTGACGCAGCAAGCAGTTTGCCCAGTTGGCGCAGAAGCTGGTCGCCCGCCTGATGTCCATGAGTATCGTTGAAAACCTTGAACCCGTCAATATCGAAGATGACCAGGGCCAGACTCCGCGAAAACCGCTGCGCCCGCAAGATCTCCTCTTTCAGGCGCTTATAGAAGTAGCGGTAATTGTAGAGCCCCGTCATGCTGTCGGTATAAGACATCTCCTCAATCTTTTCCAAATGCG
>JBDRQZ010000657.1:0-3600 GCA_043826025.1 bacterium
TCCTGATCTATTACATTTTCCAGAACGGCCCGGCCCCCGACCCGCCGGCCGCCGGCGATGCGGATTGCGACGGTCTGGTGAATATCGCCGATGCCGTTTACCTGCTCAGACATGTCTTTAAAGATGGGCTCCCGCCCTGCGCAGTCTGCAATCAATGATTTCTCAATTGGATAAATCTTTACAGTAAACGTCTTTAGGGTATATTGAGTGAAGATACTACATTAAGGCCGCCTGACCTACCTGCTTGGAGCGTGAAATGAGTACTCGCAAATGTCTGATCGTCTGTCTGCTGATTCTGGTCACCAGCCCGCTGCTTTTCGGGGCTGATCTTTACAACGTCAAAGTCGGAAGCCGGGATGAGGCGCACACCTTGGCGCTGATCGGCACCGACGTGATTTTACGGCTGGATGAATCATTTCTGGTGCTGGTCGAGAAGGGTCAGCGCGCCGATCTCGCTCTGAGTGGCCTGGACTACTCGCTGGTGCGCTCCGACATTTCACGCGCTAATCTCTTTCTCGAAAAAGGACTGGCTCAGGAGTTCGGTGCCACGCTGCCGCTGGTTTTCGAGCAGGGTGGGTTGCGGCTAGTCGAAGTCACTGCTCAGGCGTTGACAGACAGGCTGCTCCGCGAACAATTGGCGCCGCTCAATCCGAAGTCGCTGCCAGTCACTTATCGGCCGGAGATTCCCGCAAGTGCCCGCGCTGCCGCCAATTTCATTCCGGGGCTGGAAGAACTAATTGACGAAGTTCGGCAGGATTCGCTGGAGGCCTACCTGGATGTCCTGCAGGGTTTCTACCGGCGGATTGCGGGTCAGCCATCCAATCAGGCGGCCCGCGACTGGATCAAAGCGAAATTCGAGAGTTTCGGCTATACCGATGTGGCTCTCGATCCTTTCACGGCTGAGGTTTATCTGGGATTGAAGACCTGCTACAATGTCGTGGCGATTAAGCCGGGCACCACTACGCCTGAGTATCAAGTCATCGTCGGGGCCCACTTTGACGGCGTCGTGGAATCGCCGGCAGCCGATGACAATGGTTCCGGCACCGCCGGTGTCCTCGAGATCGCCCGCGTGCTGGCGAACTATGAGAACTCCTCGACCCTGATCTTCGTCACATTCGATGCCGAAGAATGGGGGTTGTTTGGTTCCTACCACTATGCCAATGAGGCGTTTTCACGCGGCGACCAGATTCTGGCGATGCTTAACATGGATATGATCGCGCATATCACCAATGAGAACGACGCAAAACTCTTTACCGGGACGCAGACACTTTACGCGGAAGTCTGGGCTGAACTGGCCGACTCGCTGGTCGGTATTACCGGCCATCTGTCGGGAACTTCGAGTGGCTCCGATCACCACCCTTTTGCCCAGGTCGGTTATCCGGCGCTCTTCGCGCATGAGTATGATTTTTCGACAGTCTATCATTCCTATCAGGACAGCACAACCTACATGAACTTCGCGTATATGACCCGCATGGTGAAAGTGACTCTGGCGACTGCCTATGCGATCTCGGAGACCGATGACTGGGATTTCGACGGCGCCTCGAACCAGCTCGACAATTGCCCGCTGGTGCGCAACTCGACGCAGGACGACGCTGATTCCGATCTGCGGGGCGATGCTTGCGACAACTGCCCGCTAACCTACAATCCAATGCAGCAGGATGAGAATGGCGACGGCGTCGGCGATCATTGCGATGGCCTACTTCACATTCACAGTTACGTGTTGCCGCCCGCGGTGCTGGACGAGCCATACTCCTACCAGCTCCGGGCAGTTGGCGGCACGGTGCCCTATAGCTGGACGAGGATCGGCGGCGATGTCCCGGTCAGTATGACTTTTCAGGCGCCGCAGGGGATACTCAGTGGCACCCCGAGTTGGCCCGCGAATTACTATTTTACCGTGGCCCTTGAGGATGCCGGCGAACCGGCGCTGGTCGACACGATGTACGGCATCAGAATCTCCGTGGTCACTGACTTCGCGTTTCTCTGCGGTGACGCCAACACGGACTACATTGTCAACATCACCGACGGTATCTTTATGATTCAGTATATCTTCAACTTTGGTCCGCCGCCGACACCACTGGCGGCCGGTGATCTCAACTGCGACCTGACGGCGAATATCACCGATGTTGTCTACCTGGTTCAGTATATCTTCAATGAGGGGCCGATCCCCTGTGACCTCTGTCCCTAGGGCTCAGCTACTCCGGAGCGGCACTAGTCGGCAGGTGTGAGTATCCCTGCTACTCAAAGAGCGATAATATAGACCAGTACAGATTTTGTTCTTGACAGCGGCGCTGATCTGTCGCTGATTAGCCGCACGAGGCCGCCGTTGCTGCCAAGCAGCGGCGCGGGAGTTGGGGACTCACCCGAGTCACGGAAGGAAGATTCATGAAGCATTTGTTAATGGCAATCGTCCTGGGACTGTTGATGATGGTCGGAGCAGAAGCAAGCATCTGTGTCGATTGCCATAGCGACGTCACGCCGAACATTGTTTCCGACTGGAAACTAAGCAGACATTTTGAGAATGAGATTGACTGCTCGGCTTGTCACGGCGATGGTCACACCTCTGCGGCGGATGTCAGCGAGGTGAATCTGCCGACACCCGCGGTTTGCGCCACCTGCCACAGCACGCAGGTAGAGCAATTTTCCCGGGGCAAACATGCCGCCGCCTGGGCGGCGACGAAGGCAATGCCGACTATTCATGCGCTGCCAATGACTCTGGCCGGCGGTCTGAAGAGCTGCGGCAGTTGCCACAAACTGGGCCTGAAGTCGGAAGCTGAGATTGCGCAACTCAAAGCTGACGGTACGATCTACGGCAACGCCTCCTGCGACGCCTGTCACTCTCGACATGTCTTCTCGAAAGCGGAGGCCTCGCAGCCGCAGGCCTGTCAGACCTGTCACATGGGCTTCGATCACCCCCAGTGGGAAATGTACTCTTCCTCCAAGCATGGGGTGCGATACCTGCTGAAACAAAACGGCACGTTGCCGGAGGATGTCTCGGCCCCGACCTGTCAGACCTGCCACATGCAGGGTGGCGATCACGAAGTTCGTACCGCCTGGGGATTTCTCGCGGTGCGCTTACCATTGCCCGAGGATGAGCAGTGGCGAGCCGACCAACTCACAATCCTGCAAACCCTGGGAGTTCTCGATCGCGAGGGTTACCCGACATCCCGCCTTGACCTGGTCGAGTCGATCGATGCCGCCCGCCTGACTCAGGATGACTTCGACATTGAGCGTGACAAGATGATCGAGACCTGCGGGCAGTGCCACTCGGAGAATTTTGCGCGCGCCGAATTGGCGAAAGGCGACGACATGATCCGGGAGGCCGACCACCTATTGGCCGAGGCGATCCGCGAGATCATCAGCCTTTACAAAGATGGTCTGCTGACAAAACCTGAGAGCTACGCCTTTGCCTTCCCTGTTCTGTCGCCGATTGAGCAGCGTCTCTTTGAGATGCACCTTAAGCACCGCATGCGTGCTTTCCAGGGAATCTTCCACGCGAACGCCAACTATGCCTACTGGGATGGCTGGAACGAGATGGTGCGCGACCTCTCGGAAATTCGCCTGATGGCTAAGGAGCTACGTGGCAAGCATGGCGGCTAGGTA
>JBDRQZ010000658.1:0-2472 GCA_043826025.1 bacterium
CCGCCGCGTGAATCGGCAAAACGCATTAGAGTCTTCTATTTGGTCAAGATCATCTTCTTGGTCTCAACGAAATCGTTCACCGTCAGACGGTAGAAATAAACACCGCTGGCGACGCTCGAAGCGTTCCACTCGATCTGGTAGTCTCCAGGCGATTGATATTGATCGACAAGCGTAGTCACCTGCTGACCGACGACATTGAAGATCTCCAGTCTAACCGGAGCGGCCTCCGGCAGGCTGTAGCTGATCGTGGTCGTCGGATTGAAGGGATTCGGGTAGTTCTCCCTCAGAGAGATCGCATTCGGCAGGGCAGCAGCGTAGGCTTCCTTGTCCGGCTCGTAGCGGCCGGTGGCGATGATAACATAGTCGCGAACCAACCCCGTCGCGACCGGCTCAGGCGCGAAGCTGAACTCGAACACATCGCCCTTTCTCAGGTTCAGAGTGCCGCTTTGCTCAAAGCTCCGCCAAGCGCTTTCCTGAACTTTGGCCAGGCTCGCCATGTATTGACTCGGCAGCCAATGCTGGACCACCGGCTGCTCGGCGGCAGGCAGTAGCTGTACTACCGCATCGGTTTCGTAGCTGTCGGCCCAGGAGATGCGCAGGGTCACCGGACCCTCGGCACTCGCTGTGGCATCGCTCGCAATCAGTACCTCCTGGCGATCGGTCACTCTGGAAGGCATCTCCGGCAGCGGTTGCCATTCGCCTTTGGCGTCCAGCATCTCGAACGCAAGCTGCGGTTGATCGCCATTCTCACCACCGACGAGCGGCTCCGGGTCAGGCTTGATCTCCAGTTCGCATTTGTACTTCGTCGCGGTGTTGGTGCGATAACCTTTTGTCGCGGCTGTGGCCTCGGCAAAGGTGAGCACGAGATAACCCGGTTCATCGGCGCGATAGAAATTGCCATCGAGCGCGGACAGCTCGGCCAGTCGATCCTGACCGGTGTGATCATAGGCAGCTATCGGCGCCGCCGAATATTCATAGGTCATGACCTGACCATCTACCGATACTGCGACTGTCGAGGCAGGCTGATGGTCGACGGTCATCAACTGGACATCGTCGAGGTAGGTCACCTCATCTTGAAGTTCGCGGAACTGGAAGTGCACACCGGTCTCGGTAACTGCCGGAGCCGTAGGCAACTGATAGTGGTCGGTGACGACCTGCTGGTAGCCGAACTGCTCGCAGGCGGTGAGCAGCGGATCCTGCTGGCGGAAGTCAGTGCCATCGTAGCTGAACAGCACCGGGCAGGAGGGTGGTGGCAACGAACGCAGAACCCAGATAGTGCCGGGCACCAACTCTGGTACAATACCTTCGGCCTCGGCGGTCGAGAGGCGATTGATCTGCCAGTCGTCGTCGACCGGCTGATAAGTATGCGGTCCGATCGGCGCATTGCCCGGAATGTTGAAATAGATCTTCATAATGCTGCCCGAACCGGCGGGAATTGAAGCGGTCAGTTCATTGTCGGGCAGGAAATAGACCAGCAATTCACCGGGCGCAAGACTCTTGACATGGACCTGGCCGAGGTTCTCATAGCCGGCGGCGCGTCCTGTCAACTCATACTTCACGCAGTAGTTATTGGAGCAACCGGTATCCGCAACCGGATCCAGGATCGCCGGGTCATAGACGATGTGGGCCTGCAGGGCCGCGATATCCTCCTGATTGGTCAGGCTGATTTCGATCGGCTTGTTGTGTTGCCCCTGCGTGCCCGTGGTACTGAGCGTGCGCAAGGTGTCAGACACAGTCAGCAGTTTGGGCAAGGTGCCCGGACATTCCGGTGTGATATCGCCGATAATGATCCCCAGCAGCCGGGTGACGTCGTCTACCGTCAACTGAATCCCGTCACAGTTGATGTCAGTTGCTTCCATTTGGAGGTCATAGTCGATAATGAAGCATTCCTGGGGCGAATGGATCAGCGCGCAGTAGAACAAAACCGCATCACCGACTTCAAAGCGGATCGAGTTGAGGTTGATGTCGCCTCGTGGACCCGGACCGACAATGTCTACCAGATAGATGTAGCCGTCATAGAAATCTATCACCGGATTGCCAAAGCCATCACAGGCGGCGGGTGGTGTGTAGTTCGGTGTCCCCGGTGTGATCAAATAGTCGTTCCACCAGAAGACGTCATCTCCCATCAGAATCGTGCTGCTGTTGTACTCATCGAAAGTGTTGGCTTCGCATTCGTCATCAATGCCCTGTGGCCAGTAGAATTCCACCGGGTAGTATTCCTCACCATAGTAAGTCTGCGTGGTGAGCAGGAAACTGATCGTACCCAGCGTCTGCTTGCCGGTCGGCTGATAACAGAGGGGCGGCTCGCCACCGGTCTGAGCATAAGTCTCAAAGAGCAGGTGTGTCTGAGGCTCAGTCTTGTAGCGATAGGTCCAGTAGTCCCAGCCGCAGTCATTGAGGAAATCGCCGGGCGTCACGCTGAGGAACGTCATGACCGCGGGATTCCAGCGGAAACGCAACTGGATGTGATCG
>JBDRQZ010000659.1:0-3378 GCA_043826025.1 bacterium
CCAACTCGCTCACTGCCGATGAACTGGCGTTGGCCAAGTCCCAGCTTAAGGGCAATATGGTCCTGTCGCTGGAGAGCTCCTACAATCGCATGTCCCGCATGGCTCGTCACGAACTTTTCCTGCGCGAATTCTTGTCGCTTGATGAGACCATGGAGGATATCAATGCCGTCACGCTCGAACAGGTTCATGAGCTGGTCGACAAAATCTTCGATGGTAACAAACTCGCCTTTGCGGCTCTGGGACCGGTCGACAAGTCACTTCTCGATGAAGTGGACTGGTCCAGCCTGAAGTAGTGCGCGCGCCATGCTGCAGCCGACGCGCATTCTCCTGCTGCACACCCTGAGAAAAAAAGGACGCTGCGAACCGACAAGGGTGTTGCAGCTCCTTTGTGAAACCGTGGCCGAGCTTGGTCTGCGTTTGGGCAGGCTGAGTGAGGCCCTCACCAATTCGGAAATCGTTGCGTTGACCATTGATGACGGCTACGCCGAGATTGTCGACGTTGCACCCTGGCTGGCAGAGCAGGGGATCCTGCCGACGGTCTTTTTACCGACAGCTTTTCTCGGCCGGATTAATAGCTGGGATCACCCGTTGGCGCGCCAACGCCGTCACCTGAGCCCGGCCGAGGTGCGCCAACTCGTGGGCGAAGGTTTCGATTTCGGCACTCATTCACACACGCATGCCGACTTCAGCTACCTGAACGGGCAGGAAGTGGAGCGGGAACTGCGCGTATCGAGCGAGATTCTCGCCGACCTCACGGGCGATACAGCGACCTATCTGGCGTATCCTTTCGGACGCTATGACCCGCGCGCGGCCTCTATTGCCGCGGCCCTGGGCTACACTCAGGCATTTCTCTCAGCGCCGGGCGGGCACTCGGCATTTGCCCTGGGGCGCACGCCGATCTGGAGTTGGGACACTGCCCTCACCCTGCGAGCGAAACTGCAATATAACTGGCTAACGCCGATCGAGCACCTCAAGGCGCAGGCGATTTCCGCCTTCTCATACCTGACTCCGGCGATCAAACGGCTAAGCAAGCGCCAGAAGGCTCCGATATCTCATTCATAGGGTTGAAAAAATACCTTGCGTCGTTCCGGCGCCCGCCTATTATTTCACCTTTCAGATTCGGCAAACAAGGTGTGTCAGATGATAGATTGCTACATTGAAGAGTTAGGCAAGTATGTCGGCCAGGAAGTGCGTCTCCGGGGCTGGGTGTACAACCTGCGTTCCTCCGGCAAGATCAGTTTCATCGTCTTCCGCGACGGCACCGGGACGATCCAGGTCGTCCTGGTCAAAGCCGAGCTTCCGGAAGAGATTTTCGAGCGCCACAAAGAGTTAACGCAGGAATCCTCAATCATCGTCACCGGCAAGGTTAGCGAACATCCTCGCAAACCGGGCGAGTATGAGTTGCAGTTGACTAATCTGGAGATCGTCCAGATTGCGCAGGAATATCCGATCACGCCGAAGGAGCATACCACCGGCTTCCTGATGGCGCATCGCCACCTCTGGTTGCGCTCCTCGCGGCAGTATGCCATCATGCGGGTCCGCAACGAGATCATCATGGCGATCCGCCAGTTTTTCTATGAGCGCAGCTATGTGCTGATCGACACGCCGATTCTCACCGGTTCGATCGGGGAGACCGCCTCGACCCTGTTCGCCACCGAGTATTTCGATCTCGGCACGGCGTATCTGGCGCAAACCGGGCAGCTCTATCTGGAGGCCGCCTGCATGGCGCATGGCAAGGTCTACTGCTTCGGCCCGACCTTCCGCGCGGAGAAATCCAAGACCCGGCGGCACCTGACTGAGTTCTGGATGATCGAAGCCGAGGTGGCCTATCTGGAGCTTGAGGGCAACCTCGATCTGCAGGAAGAAATGATCCGCTATGTCGTCGACTGGGTGCTGGAGAAATGCCCGAAAGAGCTGGCGACCCTGGAGCGCAATCTCGAGCCGCTGCAGAAGATCAAGGAGCCGTTTTATCGGATAAGCTATACCGAGGCAGTCGAAAAGCTGAAGGCCGCCGGCAGCGAGATCGAGTGGGGTGATGATCTCGGCGCGCCGGATGAGACCAAGCTGACCGAGATGTATGATCGACCGATTTTCATCTGCAACTATCCGCGCGAAGCCAAAGCCTTCTACATGAAGCGCAACCCCGAGGATGAGCGCACGGTACTCTGCGCCGATCTGCTGGCGCCGGAAGGCTACGGCGAAATCATCGGCGGCTCGCAGCGTGAGGACAACTACGACTATCTGGTGGAGGCAATCAAGCGCAACAATCTGCCGCTTGAGGTCTACGAATGGTATCTCGACCTGCGCAAGTATGGCTCGGTGCCGCACAGTGGCTTCGGCCTCGGCGTGGAGCGAACCGTCGCCTGGATTTGTGGGCTGGCGCACGTGCGCGAGACGATCCCCTTCGCCCGTATGCTGTACAAACTCTATCCGTAAGAATTCAGGTGCCGGCCGGGCTCGGTATTCACAACTCCCCGGTCGGGCAGGGAATATTGAGCTATGAGTGACGAATCTACACGCCCCGACAAAGCCGCTTACGACTTCGCCGCGATTGAGGCTAAGTGGCAGCGACGCTGGGAAGAGAAGCGACAATTCTCCGCCCCCGCCAGGGGACGCGATCCCTTCTATATGTTGGTGATGTTTGCCTATCCTTCGGGCGACATCCACATGGGGCATTTCCGTAACTACATCATCGGCGACGCGGTGGCTCATTATCAGCGCATGCATGGCAAACAGGTCCTGCATCCCTTCGGCTGGGATGCTTTCGGGCTGCCCGCCGAGCAGGCGGCGATTAAGCATGGCCTGCCGCCAAGAGAGTGGACGCTCCAGAATATCGAGGTTTCGCGCAATACGCTGAAGAAGGTCGGCATCTCCTACGATTGGGACCGCGAAGTTATCAGTTGCAAGCCGGACTACTACAAGTGGAATCAGTGGATCTTTCTCAGGCTCTTCGAGCGCGGGCTCGCTTATCGGCGCGAGTCGATAGTCAACTTCTGCGAAACCTGCAACACGGTGCTGGCCAACGAGCAGGTTCAGGGCGACGGAACCTGCTGGCGTTGCGATCAGCAGGTCAGCAAACGCAAGCTGCTCCAGTGGTACTTCAAGATCACCGACTATGCGGAGCGGCTGCTCGAAGGACTGGAACGCATCGACTGGTCGGACCGAGTCAAGTCGATGCAGCGAAACTGGATCGGCAAATCGGTCGGCGCCGAGTTGATCTTTGCCTTGGAGGACTCCAACGTGAAGATCCCGATCTTCACGACGAGGCCCGATACTACTTTCGGCGTGACCTTCATGGCAGTAGCTCCCGAAGCGGAGTTGCTGGAGAAGCTGAATATCCCCGCCGACCGCCGCGCGGCGGTTGACGCATACATTGCC
>JBDRQZ010000660.1:0-2887 GCA_043826025.1 bacterium
GGAGTAGTTTCCGGCATCCGTCAGATAGCTTAGTCGTTCCGATAAGTGTTGCACTAGTTGTCAACGCAACTCGGATATGCTACATATGCAACATATAGTGTTGCGCTATATGCAACATTGTTGCAATTATCACACAGTTTAAGTCGTTGTACATCAATGCATTTGATGGTACTATCATGATCGGCACAAATCCTGCACTATGTGTTGCAGGATATGAATGTAGCAGTGCCAGAACTCAAAAGCGCTGTCGCCCCCTGTTTTGAGGCGGCGACCAGCTTCACGTTGGCGGCAGTCGACGGCCGTCACTGGAAGCGGTTGGCATCGGTCAGTTGCCGTGAAACCGGCGGCTATCGGCGGGTCAGGCTGTTGCTTTTCCACAATGTCGAGCTTCTGATCTGCAACGGAATCAATGCCTCTCATCGCGACACGCTTGCGGCTGCCGGTGTGGCGGTGATCTCCAATGTCAACACCCTGACCAATGAGGCTCTCGCAGATCTGGCGGAGGGCAGGCTCAAAGTGACGCAGCCGCCCGAGCCCGGCGCGGGTCCCGCCTGTCGCTATACCCATGAGCAACTGGTCGCCTGGGCGCATGAACTGTTCAGCGCCGGCGGCTATCAGGTCCTGCCCGGTCCGGGAGAGGACTCGTTTTTGGTCGACCTGATCGCTGAGGTTGACTGCCCGGTATGCTCACGCCGGGTGCGGATTGCGATCTGCTGTGGTGCGCATACTTACAAGTCGCAGCAGGAGATCAAGGCCTTCCACCATGCGACACCTTCCGGCTACGACGCCCGTGTCTATGTCTGCCCGGCCGAGGAACAGATTGTTGAATCCTGTCGTGAATATGGGATCGAGGTCATCGATCCGGGCAACGCGCCGGCCATTCAGAATGCCCAACGCGAGGGCAAGCTGCCGATTCTCAAATCCACGGTCGCCGGCCATGAGCGCGCCTCCGCGACTGCGGCGCAGAACCCAAACTAGAAATTTAGCAACTGGAGATATTCTGGAGCTTGAATGAGAACTAATCAGATCAACGAAGAAGAGAAAGCGAAGGCGTTCAAGCCGACCAAGAAGCCGGAGGTGGCCACACGGCAACGTCTCGATGTGCGTTATCATGTCGAGGACTACGATGTCGCCGACCGACCCCGCCGGTTTCTGGAGGCGTTCGCCGCGATTCTCAAACATTCCAACTACCAAATGGCGCTCGACCACTTCATCCGCGTCAGTGCCAAGTGCTCGCGCTGCGCCACCACCTGTCAGGTCTATCAGGCGACCGGTGATCCAAAAGACATTCCCTGCTATCGCTCGGAGTTGCTGCTGAGTGTCTATCGGCGGCACTTCACTTTGGGTGGTATGCTGCGCGGGCGTCTGCTCGGCAGTGGGCACCTGACCGATGAGAAACTTGAGGAGATGGCCGACAGTTTTTGGAACTGCACCGCCTGTCGGCGCTGCACGATCGAGTGCCCCTCGGGGATCGACCATGGCCTGATTACGCACCTGGGCCGCTACATCCTGAGCGAAATCGGAATCGCGCCGCGTGCGCTGGTGGTTAGCACCCGTGAGCAGCTTGAGGGCGCCACCGGCAACACCTCGGCGATTCCGGTGCCGGCGCTGATGGATACTCTCGAATTCCTCGAAGATGACATGCTCGAGGAAAAGAGTGTCGAAATCAAGTTCCCGATCGATGTCGAGAACTGCGAATATGTTTTCTTCCCGGCGGTCTCCGACTTCCTGATGGAGGCCGATACACTGATGGGTGTGGCTGCGGTGTTTACCGCGACCGGCGATTCCTGGACCACCGGCACCGGCTACTTCGACGGTATCAACTACGGCCTCTTCTACTCCGACCGCATCCTGGAGCGAGTGGTCAAAAAGATCGATGTTGAAACCAAACGCCTCAAAGGCCGGAAAGTGCTGATCGGTGAGTGCGGGCATGCCTCCCGCTCCGCCAAGTACTTCCTGCCGACCTATTGCGGCGGCAAGGATGCGTTTCCGGTGATCAATATCATGGAATACACCTGGGAGGCCTGGAAAGCCGGTAAGCTCAAACTCCAGCCGAACGCAATCACTGAAAGGGTCACCTACCATGACCCTTGCAATATCGCTCGCCAGGGCTGGATCATCGACAAACCGCGCGAACTGCTTAAGGCAATTTGCAGCGACTATGTCGAGATGACGCCTAAAGGTGAGGACAACATCTGCTGTGGCGGCGGCGGCGGCACGGTCTCGATTGATGAGATCAGGCCCTATCGCACGATGGTCGGCGGCAAGGCTAAGGCTGATCAGATCAGAGCGACCGGCTGCAAATATCTCGTCGCGCCCTGCGCCAACTGCAAGAAGCAACTGCGTGAACTGGTCGAAGATCAGGGCATCGACTGCGAGGTGGTCGGCCTGCACGATCTGCTCTACAAGGCAATTATCTTCGATGAAGCGCTAATCAAAGCACCGGTTGAAGCGCCGGAAACGGCAGAGAGGAGGGAGAGCTGATGGACGCCTTACTCGATTTCGCCCGCGGCCCGCTCTTCCGCTTCTGTTTCACGGTAATGGTGCTGGGGCTGCTGCGGCTGTTTATTCTCGATCTGATCAACCTGCGTCGCGCCTATCGCAAAGCCGGCGACAAAGTAGTCCCCTGGAAACGAACTGTGATCAAGAGCATCGAATGGCTGGTGCCGATCCGGCGGGTTTTCCATAATCGGCCGCTCTACAGCCTGTTCTCGATTCTCTTTCACATCGGGCTGCTGCTGGTGCCATTCTTCCTGTTTGCGCATGTACGGCTCTGGCCAAATGTGCTGAGTAGCTGGTGGCCGACGCTGCCCAAGTTCTGGGCCGATTTGCTGACCATTACGACGATCACCTTCGCAGTCCTCTTGCTACTCGGCCGTTGGCTAAG
>JBDRQZ010000661.1:0-4860 GCA_043826025.1 bacterium
AGATCAAGCCGGAGAAGGCGAAGAGTATCAAAGTCAAGATCGCGAAGGGCTGCGAAGAGGATAACTTCAAGAAGTCATTCACCATCGAGCTGAATAATCCTGAGAAGACTCGCTACACGATCCCGGTGGAGCTGAGAAAGGTCCTGGCGACTCAACCGGCCGAGCTGCAGGACTCGCCGCAGCCTGCGAAGAAGCTGGAGAAGCCGTCGACGGCTGAAGGCAAGTAACAGCTTTCTACCGAACAAAAATCAAGGCGTCGACCCGGCAGGATCGACGCCTTCTCTGTTGTCCGAAGTCGAGATCGAATCCCTCGAATCGTTATCTCCTGAGTTCCGCGAAGTAGCTCTCCAATCCTGCAACATATTGAGCGCGGCTTTGCAGGAAACCGCCATTGTGGGGTCCGCTGATTTCGACCAGCCCGGCAAGTTGTTTCGCCGACTGCGCCAGACTCTCACCCATCGAAAACGGGATGAGTCCATCATCACGGCTGTGAACTACCAGGATCGGGCAATCGATCTGCTCCAGCCTGCTTTCCGTATCATAGCGTTCGCGTAGAATGAGACCCACCGGCAGCCAGAAAAAGGTTCTGCTCGCGATGGCTTTTATGCTGGTGAAGGTTGATTCGAGAATCAGCCCATCGCACGGTTCCTGGGCCGCGAAAGCAGCAGCCACCGCACCGCCCAGGGAGCGTCCCATCACGATTAGCCTGTTCCCTCCCTCCCTGTCGAGGCGCGCATTGAGAAAGTCGCTCAAGGTCTGGAGGTCGGTACCGATCGCAGTTTCTGAAGGCGTCCCACCGGCGGTCAGATAACCTCGGTACTCCACCGCCCAAACTGTTGCTCCCAAGTCATGCAGGATCTGATAGGTGTCGAGATTCTGTGAGATGTTCTCGGCATTGCCATGAAAGAACACCACCTGCAGGTTGCCTACTGACGGGATCTCCCAGACCGGGAATTCGACACCATCCGGGCTGGATAGCAAATGCTCCTGGAAAGTCAGACCAATGTCGCCGGGAGTTCCGCTGATTGAGCGAAGCGGGTGATAGATCAGTTGCCTCTGCAGGAAGAAGGCCAGCAGGCAGAACAGCAGGTAGCCGAATAAGAGCAGCAGAATCCCGTAGATGATATTCTTCCTGTTCCTGGGCGTCGGTCTCATGCGGAGCGAACGGAGATTATCTTATGGCCCCATCAAATTGAGATCGGTCTCCCACTCCGGATTTGAGATCTCGCCGCGCAAGGTCGAATGCACCAGTCGGTAGTTGCCGTAACCGTCCTCATCGACAAAGATGAAATAGTCGCCGCCACGCTGCCCGGGCAGGCGATCGTAAATCCACTTCATCCAGGGCTTGCTCCCCATGCTCGATGGATTGCGCTCGATCTCATCGGGTTCGCCGTAGGTGATGTAGACGCGGCCACGATCGCTTTTCCAGCCATTGCTTCTGTCAATCAGCGTCGAGGAGAAGTAGTAATTAGAATACATGAAGCGCCGGAAGATCTCATTCTTGTAGCTGTTCACCTTGCTGCCCGGTTCAGGGTTGCGCTCCTCCCAGAACCGCGCCAGCATGTTTTTCTTGCCTTCCAGATCAAGCTCGCGGTAGAGTTTCTTTTCGTCGGAGCTGCTGATGTAGTGGATTACCTGCTCCATCAATTCGGCATCCTCATCGGTAAACTCATCGGGCTGCTCCATTGTCGGAGCCAACTGGTCAAAGGCATAGACCAGAGTAAAAGGTCGCAGTGCGTTGGCCTTCGCGCCGGTAGCCGGGTCCTTGACTTGAACCTCGAGAATGTAAGTGCCGCCGGGCAGTCCGGCAAGAGAGACCGCCTCCGACATAACCGCCGAGGTGCCGGGTTTCTTCCGAGTCATCTCCGGCAGTTCCTTAAGCTGATAGCCATACTGATCGCGAACATCGATGTTCAATTCAAATTCTTCATCGGCTGAAATTGGGGCACTGAGATTATAGATCTCGAAGAATAGATAGGCCAGACTGTCCTCATTGGAGAAGTAGCCGTTGGGATTGGGAATAACGCGGCGCTTCGCCTTAATCAAGGGACTGAAGATCGAATCGGAAGCGATGGGCTCGATCTGATAGGCCAACTCAATGTCAGAGACCATCAGCCTGTCGCCGCTGAAATCTCGGACCTTGAGAGTGGTCGTCGATACCCCCTCCCGCTTGGTATTGGCGTCAATCACCTTGAGCTTGAGATTGTACTCGCCGGGTGTGAGCAGCGTGCCGATGCAGTCAAAGACACGTACATCTTCTTTGTAGGCGTCCTCCAAATAGTAGACCGGCAAAAACAGCGATTTGGGGATCGAGTCGACCAGATTGCCATCCTGGTCGCTGATCAGCGCGATCAGCATGGTCTTGCCGACATATCCGCCTTCGACTTCCTCGAACTGAATGTCAGAGCGCTGCAAGCCGGCGTAGATCTCAACATAGCTAAGGCTGTCGTTTTGCAGATAAGCATAGGAGGCGCCGTCCACCCAGACGCGAATCGGTGCAGTACTCCCCTGCCCCTGAAGCGTCGCGCAGCTTGCCATCAAGAGGATCGCCAGAGCTATTCGTTTCATACTCGAAACCTCCCCAGGTTAATCGCGGTCGAGACGGTAACGCTGGTCGCCGTCAAATGGATACAACAATTGATAGTCGCCGTCGCCTCGCGAATCCTCGAAGACGAAGGTCCGGCGTTGTGAATAGTAATACCAGATTTGGTAGGGTTTGCGTTCAAGTTCAAAGGGATGGCGGTCGACTTGATCGGGCTCGCCATACTTGATGTAGACCATACCCCGATCGGTCTGCCAGCCTTCGCGATTGATGGCATGGAAATACTGATTGGCGTAGCGAATGCGGCGGTAGTACTCGTCGCGCAGTTCATTCTGGGCCGAGCCTGGTGTCGGATCCTTCGCTTTCCACAGCTCCTCGAATTTCTCCAGCCGCAAGGAATCGGGGGTCTCTTTCAACTCATCGCGTTCTTCACCGCTGAACACATACTTAAGCTGGTCGACTGCATAATCGAAATCGTTCTTGATCAGCGAGCCCATCGACCACTTGATGAAAAACTTGGTCTTACGCTCAGCCAGGGTGCTGGCTCCGTCAACTAGTTTCAGCGACAGTTCATATTCGCCGGGAGCCATCTCGGTGAGCGAGATAAAATCGGTAATGCCGACGGCGGGGCCGGTGATCGGCACCTTGACGTCGCCGAAGTCTTCACCGTTACCGTGCTTGCTCTTGATATCCCACTCAAGGGTCAGCTCTCTGCCGATCTGCTCGGCAGCATAAGCTTCAACATAAATGCCTAACTTCTGCTCTTCGTTGTCGAAGGTGCGCTCGACGGCCGGGACTGCAGTCTGGCCGAGTTTGACAAAACGGGAATCGCCGGCCACCGCGTCGACCTCCTGGATGAACTGCACGTCGGAGAGATCGCCATTGGGGTTGAATCCCGGCGATTCTAGCTTGGTCTCCACGGTCGAGGCATCGTTTGAGTTGTGGTCGATCATCTTGCAGACCAGCGCATAGTGACCCGGCTTCAGAGTCAGGTCCACCTGATTTACCAGGAATCCCTGTTGCGACTGGGTGAGTTCATACTCGTTCAGGACATAGGTTTTGTCTACCGACTGCGCCGTGACCTGTTGATCCCCGTCGCCCAGGACGATGACGTTGATCTCATAATTGGCAACATATTTGTCGCCCTTTTTGACATAGTGCAGGCCATCGTTGAATATCTTGTAGTAGACCTCGATCCGGTTGGTTTCGCCGTCACGGAACGTCGCGAAATCGGCAAAAAAGCGAGAGCTTGCCATGTCGATGCTCTCGATGCCGACGGCAAAAGCGCCGGCGGTGAGCAGTACGAACCAAGCACAGATTAATCGGATTCCCGGGACTCTCATTAGAGCTCCTCCTCAGCCGGAGAAATTAGGCACATTCAAAACTGCTAGCAAGCCAAATCAGTTCACCGTTACAAGTTATCTGTCGATCACCGGCGCTTGCCGGGTCGAAATCTGATCGACTTGCTCTATGTTCCCCAGCGACCAAGGGGCCGCTATCTCTTTATACGAAATAGCGTCCTCAGCGTTAATTTTCACTCGTGATTTTGATGCGATATCTATTCGTAGCGCAGCGAGACGATGGGATCGACGCTGGCGGCACGCATTGCCGGGACTATTCCCGAAACCAGGCCGACACCGACGCCGACCAGGAAACCGATCATAACCCAGAGGTAAGGCACGACCATCGGCAAGGGAGAAACCAGGCTGATCAGGAAGGAGATAAGTAGTCCGAGGATGATGCCGATTACCCCACCTGTGCCGGAAAGAGTCATCGCCTCGGTGAGGAACTGGAAAAAGATGTTAATCCGGCGCGCGCCGATGGCTTTGCGGATACCGATCTCCCGGGTGCGTTCGGTAACTGAGACCAGCATGATATTGAGCACCCCGATACCGCCGACCATCAGGCCGACGGAGGAAATCGCAATCATTGCAAACCAGATCCACTTGGTGATGTCATTGTACATATCCATGATCGAGGCCTGGGTCATGATCGCGAAATTGTCTTCGTCGCGATAACGCACGCCGCGATAGGTGCGCAGCGCCTGGCGGATTTCGTCCTCCGCCTGCTGCATGAGGGCTGTCGAACGCGCACTGGCAAACAGCGCCAGTTCCTCCTCCCAGGGGTAGAACTTCTCGAAGGTGCCATAGGGCAAGATCACAAAGTTGTTGGCATCGCCACCGTCAAGACTGCGCTCCTTGGCCGACATCACGCCGATCACCAGCATTCGGGCATTATTGACCAGGATCTTCTTGCCGATCGGGTCGACTTTGTCGAAGAGCTTGTCGGCGAGGTCGCTGCCCAGCACGCAGACGTCT
>JBDRQZ010000662.1:0-3061 GCA_043826025.1 bacterium
ACCGTTACCTGCATGGCTGGGATCTGGCGCGCAAACAGACCTGGACAGTGGGGATCACACTCGACGCGACAAAGAAGCCTTATCAGGTAGTCAAGCTAGAGCGTTTCCAACGACGCGATTGGCCGGCGGTTTATGAGTCGATCCGACAGCGGCAGCGGGAGTATGGCGGCGAGACGATAATCGATTCCAGTGGTGTCGGTGATGTGGTGCTGGCGCATCTGTCTGATATCAAGGCGCAAGGTGTGGTGTTCACGACGCAGTCGAAAGCGGAGTTGCTGACCAACCTGCAGTCACATTTCGAATCGGGGTTGATTGGTGTGCCAGTGATCGAGGATTATTCCGAGAGTGAAGTCTGGTCCATAACCGATGAGTTGCGTGAGGCGACTTGGGAGCACAATAGCCATTGCGATGCAGTGATGGCCCTGGCGTTGGCATTGTGGCCGCTGCGGCCAAGAGGAGACCTGAAGGAATCGCTGCGACCGCGAGTGGGGCAGTTCTGAGCCGCTTACGACAGCCGCTGGTTCACGCCGAGGCCGATCAGCAACGACCCGCAAAGCGCCAGAGTCGCGCTGCGCGGTACAGCCGGTTGCTCGCAGGTCGCCGTCGCCACGCAGGTCTGCGCCACAATCGAGTTCGTTGCAGCAGGGCAGCCCTCGGCGCGGTCATAGCTCAGCGAGAGAATCGCGACGATCACCAGGAAGGCAACCGCCAGCAGTCTGAACCGCAACCACCAGATATGAGGTGTGTCTAGTTTCATAGCGATCATCATTAGCGCAAGCGCTGTGCCGAATCGAGCGAATCCGGGCGGTTGATTTAAGCAGTTGAAAGGTGCCAAGATAACTGCGTGGGACTATTCCACATGCGATGCGGGCATTGCAGTCGGTTGCAGATTTAATGAGAGTCGCAGGTCGAGCGCCCCTGCGCTTGAGGTGTTTCTTGACGTAGGGGCCTAGCGCTACGCCCGAAAAGTGAGCAGCGGGCACAGCACGCTGTGCCCCTACGGGTCAGTTTGACCGCAGCGCCTGAATTCGTCCTCCCGGCCGCAGAGCCGGGATCCAGCATACTCCAGACCGGCAGGGGGGTCAATTCTGGTCTCGGTACTCCAAACCGGGCTTGGCACGTGCAAGTTCGGCGCGCTCCGCAACGCGGAACAAAGCTCCGGGACCACGCTGGCGCGATCCTTCTTCCCACCAGACGTTGCGCCGCCTTGCGGCTCCACTCTGGGTGGGGTACCGTTCGCATCACAGGTTGTAGGTCGGGTTCCGAAGCGCGAGCATTAGCGAGCGTGCAGAAACCCGACAATTCCGATTGAGCACCAACTTTTGCTTATGCTGAATTGTCGGGTTTCTTGTTTCTCGCTTCGCTCGGAACTGCGGAACCCGACCTACGAAGACTACGCCTGCTGTAGTCGCATTGTAGAGAATGTCGCCTCCTCCCACTTGGTAGAAAGCAAGTCAAACCGCAGGGAGATCATGTGGAGAAACTGTTTGGCAAACTCTCGCTGTCGGCAGCGTGTGATGCAGGCGATGAGCGAGATGATCTGGTCGCCACGATGAATCAAGTAGTCAACCCGCCTACACCACTAGCCGCCGATGATGTCTACCTCGGGGCGCTCTATGCCGCATCGGATCAGATCAATCTGCAGGGGGGCTGTTTTGCGCAGTCCGAGTTGGAGCAACTCGCCGAGCTGGTGATCGGTGCGCCGATTCTGGTGGGGCATCAGAAGCAGTATCTGCCGATTGGCCGCGCGTTCAAGGCGGAGATTGTCACACGTGATGATCAGCCCTGGCTGAAGGTCTATTTCTACTGGAGTCGCAAGCAGGCCGGTGCAGATGAACTCAAGGCGGGAATCGATGCAGGTATCTACTCCGAATGCTCGTTGGCGTTTCAATATGGCAAACCAGAGTGCGCTGTATGCCGCGCCGACATGCGTCGTTGCCGTCACCGAATCGGCCAGCCGGTGCAGCTTGGCGGCCGTGAGATCAAAGCCTTCTATTACTACAAAGAACTCGCACGGGTGCTGGAGATTTCGCTGGTCTATCGCGGCGCGGTGGAGGGCACAAAGGTGGAGTCGCTCGCGGATGCGACCGGGCGGCGGCAGATGAGGGCATCTGCCGCGCACGATGACACCGGGCCTGCCGCGCGCTGCACGAAGATCGAATCGCTTGCGGCTGTATCAAGGGACGGGCAGGTGTGGACACCTGCCGCGCACGACGCCGAGCAGTTCGATCCCTTCTGGCGAAATCAGGCTAGACCGGTATTCAGTCTGATTGACTTGGAAACTCCACTTGGTGAGCTGATTGCGGAGCCGCTCTACAATGGACTCTGGTGCTTGCTCGACTATCGAGATGGCGAACTTCAGAGCACCACTCCCGACGGCGGCAGCCATGATTTGCCGATTCTCTCTCGGGTGTCGGAGCAGGTCAAGGCAGGCAGCTTTCAGATGCTGGCTCAGGTCTATCCGGTGAAAGGTGGCAGTCGTCTGCCGCTTGGAGATCTGCTCTCCGGCAGGACAGACAAGGTCAAGGTCGCGCTGTTCGATCTCTATGAAATCGATGGCCACAATCTGCGTGAACTCGCCCTGGGTGAGCGCAAAGAGATCCTCCAGGCACATCTGACTCGCACGCATGAGATCTTTCCGGCACCCTATCAGAAAGTGTCGCCGCTGGAACTGGAGAAACTGCCTGGTGCTGCCACCAATCTGGGACTAATTCTTAGCGTGGCCAACCAGAGCGCTGCACTAGTTTCCGAGTACCGGGTACAACCTCTTTTGCGGATCAGGTTCGACAATAGCGAAGAGCATAAGGTGCAGGGCATTCCCACGAACCTTGAGCCGGGCAACGCTATCTGGGTGCGCCGCAGCGGTGACGGAATTCTCAAGTTTGTCGATCTCTGTCAGCCGGGGCTGCGGCTGGATGATATCGGACTGCTCAATGTAGCCGCAGACAAGAGACCCACAGGTCACTTCCATTTGTTGCGCGATCAGTCCGGCGACTGTTGGCTCAGTCTGAGTCTCGGCAATGAGCGTGTGCTGTTGCGGATCAGGAAGCTGAATCTTGAT
>JBDRQZ010000663.1:0-3227 GCA_043826025.1 bacterium
GCAATAACATCAATGGTATTGGGAATCGTCGGGATCGTCTTCACCCTGACCGTATGCGGTTCGCTCACCGGAAGGGTAATGGCGGTCGTCGGGGTCACGCTGGGTGGTGTGGCGCTGGGTCAGTACAGGACCGCGGCAGACCAGGAGGGTTACGGCATGGCGAAAGCGGGGGTGATCCTCAGCATCATCACCCTGGCCCTGGGTGTGCTACTACTGATGCTCTTCTGGTGCGGCATCATTGCCGGTAGTGCGGGCATTTAGGGTTCCGGTACCCATAGCGGACTCCTATGCACCAATATCTCTTTCAGTTTCAGTTGCCGTTCGGCGATCGGGTGTTCTCGATCCCCGGCTATGGGGCCGTTCTCTTTCTCGTCTACCTGATCTCGATTTTCTACCTGATTAGAGTCGGTCGCAAAGTCGGCATCAACTCCTTCACGGCGGTGTTGATCATCACCGAATTAGTAGCAGTAGGAATCCTCGGCTCGATGGTTTGGGATTACATCTGGACCTTTGCGCTTAACACTCTGGGTGTCGGCCTTGGCCCGCTGGGCGGCCAACCGGGTCTGGCCTGGATGGGTGCAGTGCTGGGCGCAACGCTGTTCGGAATCTGGTATATTCGTTTCCTGAAACTTGATCTGCTCGCCGTTATTGACCTCCTGGCGCCGCTCTTCTTGTTCACCTATGCGCTGGGGCGCATGGCCTGTCTTCTGGGCGGCTGTTGCTATGGCGCGCCGACCGACTTGCCCTGGGGCATTACCTATCCAGTGGGCTTGCCCGACTACTGCGCACCGGGCGGGGTGCCGTTGCATCCAACGCCGATCTATGCCGCCCTGGGCGGTCTGCTGGCGCTGGCGATTCTTCTGTCGGTCAGGCGCTGGTTACGGAAGCCGGGGCAGATGTTTCTGGTGGCGCTGGGCCTGCATAGTCTGTTTCGCAGCGCCGAGGAGGCCTTCCGCGCCGATCACTCGGCCCTTTGGCTCGGTCTTTCGGTAACTCAGTGGTTTAGTCTGGCGACTGCGCTGGTGGTAGCTTATCTGCTGGCTAAGTCGCAACGATTCAGCCTGAGACAGGATTAAACCACGCTCCCGCTGCGGATCTAAATCCCCAAATCCGACCCATGCAGAAATCCTGCTCGCCCTGCCGAACGGCGCAATTTTCCCACTTGACGGCAACGTATTAAAATGTAATAATTCGTGCCGGCACGATCAACGTTTGGCGGGAGACAAGCATGAGCAGAAAATCAGAGATTATTACTTTCAAAGCAGATGAGAGCTTGCTGGAGGCCTTGCAGGGGATTCACAATCGTTCCGATTTCATTCGCTCGGCCGTGCTGGCGGCGCTGGAGAACAGTTGTCCGATGTGCGGCGGCACCGGTCTGCTGACTCCCAATCAACGTCGCCACTGGGAACGCTTCGCGCGCAGCCACGAGCTGACTGAATGCAATCAATGTCATGAACTTCATCTGGTCTGCGAGCGTGAGCGTGGCGGTTCCGGCAGTCGTAAGGTGCATGTGTAACTTATGACCAGGACAATTGCTTTGCTCACCATCGGCACGCTGATCCTGCCACTGACTCTGATTTTCACAGTCAGTGGCTGCGAGTCGACGAGCCGGACTCATGACAAACCGCTGGTCTTTGTCAGTATTCCTCCACACGCCTTCTTCGTCGAACGGATCGCCGACACGCTGGTGGATGTCGAGGTCCTGCTGCGACCGGGCGCTTCACCCCACACTTTCGATCCGACTCCGCAGCAAATCGCTCGACTGGCAGAGAGCGATCTCTATCTGCAGGCGGGGCTGCCCTTTGAGCGGCAGATCGTCAATCGCATTGAGGCCCAAAATCCCCAGTTCTCAATCGTTAACCTGCGCGAGGGAATCAAGCCCTTGATGCTGGCCGAGCACTCCCATGGTGATGAGGCCAGCCATGCCGAAGAAGCGGACCCTCATCTGTGGCTCGATCCCCATTTGGCGCGAATTCAGGCGCAGAAAATCGGCGCCGCCCTGGTTCGACTAATGCCGGAGGCGACACCGATCCTGCGTGAGAACCTGGCTCGGCTCACAGCCGAACTGACCGCGCTCGATGATTCGCTCTCAAGACTCCTCGCCCCGGCAAAGGGTCGGTCATTCTGGGTGTTTCATCCCGCATATGGCTACCTGGGAGCACGCTACGGCTTGCATCAGGTGGCGATCGAAAGCGAGGGCAAGGAGCCGTCGGCGCGTGCCCTGGCCGGATTAGTCGAACAGGCGCGTGACGAGAAGATCGTGGCGCTTTTTGTACAGCCGCAGTTTTCAACCAAGAGTGCTGAGGTTATCGCCAATGCCGTCGGTTGCCAGATTGTCACTGCCGATCCGCTGGCGCGGGACTATTTCGACAATCTCTATCATCTGGGAACGCAATTGGCCACGGCGCTGGCGCCACCGAAAGCGGGTGATCAGGTTGATTGATGTCGCCGGTACCAGGGCTAATGTCGTCGAACTGGAGCAGGTGACATTCGGCTACAACTCCAAACCGGTAATCACTGCCGTCTCACTGCAACTGAAAGAGCGCGACTTCGTCTGGGTGGTCGGTCCCAATGGCGGTGGCAAGACCACCATGATCAGACTGATTCTCGGATTACTGCGGCCCCAGCAGGGAACGATTCGTGTCTTCGGCAAGTCCCCCGAGGCGGTCAGGGAGCGGATCGGCTACATGCCACAGCAGGTCCATCTCGATGCTCATTTTCCCTTCACGGTGCTCGATGTCGCCCTGATGGGCCGTCTCGGTTGCGCTCGCAGATTCGGTCCCTACAGGCGTCGGGACCGAGAAATTGCGCTGGAAGCTCTCCAGCAGGTAGGCCTGCTGGAACTCAGTCGCCGGCCATTGCGTGAATTGTCCGGTGGGCAACTGCGGCGGCTACTGATTGCCCGTGCACTGGCCGCTGAACCGGAACTGCTGATTCTGGATGAGCCCACCGCCAATCTTGATCGCAAGGTTGAGCGCGAGCTCTTCGAGTTGCTGCATCAGCTCAACGAACAGCTAACGATTATCCTGGTCTCGCATGATCCTGCTTTCGTCTCCGACTTTGTCGAAGAGGTGGTCTGCGTGAATCACCATGTCAGCATCCATCCGACGTCGGCGATGGAGGGTGAGCTTGTCGATGAGCTCTATGGCCGCCAAGTGCGCTTGGTGCGCCATGACCAGCATCAGGCTGACACGGAAGGCCACGACCATGATTGAGTTTTTCGACGC